>NZ_JBFRQW010000015.1:34546-71512 GCF_041472735.1 Vibrio sp. 10N.261.46.E11 | reverse complement strand
TACTACGATTGGTATTAGTTAATATGTGTTTGATTGTTTAGCAGATACGTGTATTTATTAAAGATTACCCTAGAAAATACTCAAAGGAATAATCGTTAAGATTTAACTTATTAATGACTTTCGAAAAGGCTAAGCAGGTTGAGCAATAAAACTTTCACGCTCAAGTTCACTTTGTACGTTTTTTCCATCTTTGTAGGTCGCCGCAATGAAAACAAACTCTTGTTCAACGGCAAGAAAAGCTTTTACAACTTGAGGATCAAAATGCGTCCCATCACCTTCCAATATAATCTGTTTCGCTTGCTCATGGGTAAAGGCTGGCTTGTAGACTCGTTTTGATATTAATGCGTCATAAACATCGGCCAATGCCATTAAGCGGCCGGACAGAGGAATATCTTGACCAGACAGTTGGTTGGGATAACCGCTGCCGTTCCATTTCTCGTGGTGAGTGAGAGAAATCTCTTTCGCGACTCTTAAGAAAGAACTGCTTCCCAATTGCTTTTCTGCAATAGATAACGCTTCGGCGCCAATAGCAGGGTGACCTTTCATTATCTCAAACTCTTCATCCGTCAGTTTGCCCGGTTTCAATAAAACGCTATCTGGAACACCAACCTTACCCACATCGTGCAATGGGGCAGACTTGTAGAGCAGCTCAATATAGTTTGGCGTTAATAAACTTGCGTGGATTTCAGATTTGCTGAGCTCTAGTGCGAGTACCTTTACGTATTCTTGAGTTCGTAAAATATGGGCGCCAGTTTCGTTATCTCGAGATTCTGCAAGTGCAGACAAACTAACAATCGCTACGTCACGTGTAGTTTTTACTTCGTCTTGGGCATTTTCTAGGCTATCAAGCATTGTATTGGTCATAGATGCTATTGACCCAAGCTCGTTGTAGCTAAAAATAGGTAATCGAACGCCTTGCTCACCATTAGTAACTTTACTTAATGCATGCTCTTGGCTTAGAAGAATGCGCTTAATCAGTTTGCTCCATAAAGTCATGATAGTTATCGCGTACCCGCCCAGTACAACCGCCAAATAAATAAACTCTTTGATCACGCTGATCTTGCCCGTGCCATCTAACAAACGGTCGGGGTTGTTTTCTAGCCAGAAGATGTCTTTGACGGCAACCATAGTCAGCATGGCGGTCAGGGTTACCATAAGCACGACGACTAAACCAATCATTTGCTTAACTAGCGAACTTCTTTCTCCAATCAGGTGGAAGTCAAACTGACCAGTTGTCTCCATTTTGTCGATTTGAGCGAGCTTGGCGCTTAACTGAAGAATGGTTCCGGTAAAGAAACCAAATAGACTCATGCCGAACAGCACTTTCAAGTTACTGTCTATCGTGAAGTCGTAGCTTAGGTTGTAATACAGAGCGAGAGGAACACTAGCCGTTAAAAATAATAGAGTATCGACTTGTGCGAATCGACCTTGTTTGACTAAGGTGTGTTGCGATAGCAAATAATGACGCGCTAGCCACAATAAGATAAAGACACTACTGACTTGGGTGAAAATTTCTAACGTCATTAAGCTTTCGAGCATCGGGCATACCCGACTGCCGTAGGTGCCAAATAGCACGCCAGCGATGACGTATAATTGAGTCGTTAGCGGTTGATTGTAGTTCGAATTATCCATCGATAAGCCTTTATTCTCAGGTTCAAAAATTTGTTTTTAGATCTACATAGCTGTTATAGATTCATACAATTTTACTGATTCACGATTTGTTGAATTACATGTGTTTTATATAGCTGTCGTGAATGAGACCGGAAATTCTATCGATAGCTTTCGTGGATTGATACAAGAAACTGGTTTGTGCTAGTGATTTGTTAGCTAGGTGGGGGGTATTGCAGCATTTTTATGAAGATACTTGAATAGCCTCAGTTGAGAGTAGAGGCTATTAAGTCGGTACGAATTAAACCAAGTTACTTTTTAAGATTGATTTCAGATTCAATTGAGTTGGTTTCAATGTCTGGGTGAGATGCTAGTTTGTCTGATGCCCATTGGTTTAGGTGTTTCAGAATAGCAGACACCGCGTGTTTCTCAGTTGGTGCTTGGTCTTGATCGACGTCGATCTCCTGCTTTGGATGTGAGCCTGTTGCATCTTCAGCGATATGGAGCCAGTCTGGGTGCCAGTAATATGGCTGGCCACTCGGTGTTGTCCAACTATGAACACCGTTTGACTCTCCTTTATAACTTAACTGGTCTGCTTCTATTTTTTTCATTTTTATCTCGCATGTTTTTTGGATTACATCAAATTATAGAGGCGTAGAACGAACTTGGCTCTCGCCTTGGTTACAAACTTAGCAAAGCATACAAAGTTATCTGTGAATCAATTCACACTATTATAGAAATTAGGCTCAATCATATGGATAGCAGTAATAGTTGATAACGTTAGTGATAAAATCTCAGGCTTATTAGAATTTCTCTAGGTAGTACAATTAGATGGCGCGTTATGAAGAGCTTGCAAAGGATATTCGAACTCAGATAGCGAACAACACGTGGCGTTCAGGAGAAAAGATCCCTTCCGTCCGCATGAGTTGTCGCAATTACAGCGTCAGCAATAGTACTGTCTTACAAGCTTACCAATTGTTAGAAAGCGAAGGGTGGATCATCGCTAAGCCTCAGTCGGGCTACTTTGTTGCACCACGTGTGGACAGTTTTGGGTACGAACAACCGCTAGTACGTGAAAAAAAAGCCATTAATGATCGCTTATTCGATTTTTTGAAGTCGAGTTCCGCCGAGGGCGTGATTCCTTTTGGCTCCGCATTTCCAGATCCTGATCTTTTCCCATTACCTACTTTAACTCGAAACCTTGCGAGCGCTGGAAGAAAAATGACTGGCGCCAGTGTTATCAATAATCTACCGCCTGGTAGTGAATCACTCAGAAGGCAAATCGCTCAGCGGTATTTGCAGCAAGGCATTACGGTAAATCATCAAGACATCGTGATTACGTCAGGTGCAATGGAAGCGCTTAACTTGAGCCTGCAAACGGTGACTAAGTCGGGTGATAATGTTGTAATTGAGTCGCCTGCGTTTTATGGCGCTCTGCAGGCTGTAGAGAGGCTAGGCTTAATCCCTATCGAGGTCGATGTTTGCCCAATCAATGGGTTGAACATCGAACAGTTTGAAAGCGCACTACAAAACCAGGATGTAAAAGCGTGTTGGCTGATGACGACGTTTCAAAACCCGACAGGAACCAGTTTGTCGGAAGAATCAAAGCGCCGTGTGGTCGATATTGCTGAACAACACAAAACTTACATCATTGAAGATGATGTTTACGGCGACCTTTGCTTCGAAGGTCATAAGCCGAAACCACTAAAGGCCTTCGATAAAACCGATTCCGTTTTGCTTTGTGGTTCATACTCAAAAAGCTTATGTCCGGGTTATCGAGTAGGGTGGGTTGTGAACACGCGTTTTAACGATGCGATTCAAAAACTTCAGCTTCTTTCTACGCTGTCGAGTAGTGCTCCTGTGCAGCTTGGTGTTGCGCACTTCTTGACACACGAAAGCTACGACAATCACCTTCGTAAATTGCGTAAAAATCTTCTAATGAGAAAAAAGCGATTTATAGAGGTCATTAAGCAATATTTCCCACATTCCATCGAGATAGAAGATCCAGCTGGCGGCTACTTTGTATGGATTCGTTTTTCTGCCAAATTCGACAGTCAACAATTCCATCAACTCGCGATTGCACAAGGTATTAGCGTTGCATCGGGCGATCTATTTAGTGAGCAGGGCAAAGTAGATAACGCGATTAGATTGAACTTCTCTTATGAACTCACAGCAGAGAAAGAGCAAGCGCTGATCTTGCTTGGTAAGCTTGCGCATCAACTTACGCACTCGTAAACCTTAAGTCACTCATAAAAAAGACAATGATTGCAACTGTACGGGTTGTTTCTGGCTTAACTGTACGCCTTGTACAACAAAGAGTTGTGATTCAATAACGGTAGATTAAATATTGGAGATACCGTTATGTTGAAAGTGACTATGGGAAATGAAGTTAAGCTGGTTATTGTCGCGATTGTATGTGCGCTTCTGCTTATTCTTGGGCACGTACTATTAGCAAAAGCATTCGCTGATATGGCGTGGGCGGAATACACCACTGCAGCTATTCCGTTCGTTATGATGGCAATCTGCGGTTTCGCGATAAAATACGCAAAAGACCAAGATGTCGATTAAGTTTCTAAGTACACGCAAATGATCTTCTGGATCTCCGGCATAATTGGATGGGGCTGTTGAGCTATATTACTCCGTCCTCAATATGTAAATACATTTCAGAGCGGGGCAATAAAAACAAAGAAGCCCTGCTTATATTAAGCAGGGCTTCTTTTTTTCAATGCATAAAAATTACTTAGTAATTAGTGTGCTTTGCTTAGCATTGAACTCAAAGTTCGAAGTTTTAGTTACCGAACTTGTTACGACTGGAGCAACGCTACCTAGTATATCTCTCTTTGTTGTTCTTTCGTAATTGACCAGTTTAACTTGGTCACCCTTGAGAGTGCTCTCTACGCAGTTAGCAACAGTGACTAGCTTTCCTGATGCGAACTTAGTTTTAATTTTTTTACAGTAGTTAATTGTGTTAACTGATGGGTCTTTAACTAGGGAAAATTGTTCATCTGCAATTTCAACTTGGATCGCATTTTTTTTCAATTCGAATTGAACAGATGTATATGATGAATCAATGCCATAGTTTTCGATCATCAAACCCGTTTCAATTAACGGTTTAGGCGTGATGTGGTACTTATTATTAGACCTATATGCTGTATTTATTGTGTCCGTTTTTGAGTTATAGACAGTCATAGGCTGAGTTGATGTAGCTTTGAATACATACGATTTGGTAACAGGGTCTAGTTTACCATTACCCTTTAAGTAGGTTATTAACTCGTCTCGGTTTGATACATTGAACTGCTTGAATAGCAGTGAAGAGACATGATCGAGCGCGTATACGCTACTTCTCACGTGGTTTTCAACGGCGACAGCTTTCAAAGAGTCACTGATAACATCTAGTAGGTCATTGTTCAGTAAGCTGTTTTGGGGAGTGTAATTCGCTCTGAGGTCTTTGGTAATACTTGTCATTACTGATGCTAAGCCATACTTAGATACTTCAGCAGGCGTCATATAATGCATGCCATTCGCTGGAGCTGCTTTTAACGTAAACCAGTAAAAGTCGCTAGGCTTCGGTAAGCCCATTTTTTTATAGTAATCAATATAAGGCTTGTGCTGACTATGACCGATAGGCAGTGAAGCGCCTTGCAAAGACCCTTGTGCCCATGAGTGCACGCCTAATCGAGCGCCTGGTTCAACCGTCCTTTTCACACCCGCAGCGAAAAGATCAGTACCGCCCGACGCTACATGTCCAATCGAGCTAATGTAAGTGTTTAATTTTTTTGCTCTCACTTTGTACGCCAATTTGATGTTAGCGTCATCATCCATAGAGCCACCCATATCTACGAAATTCAATGTTTTCGTATTCGGGTGAGCTTTCATCAGATCGTCGAATGCTTTAGGGCTACCGGCACAGGCAACACCATTAACGCTAGCAACTGTTCCGTTGACTTTGAAGGTTAATGCAGTGTCTCCATTTAAAGGCTGCGAACATTTAGAGACAAAGACAGTGGGTTTTTGTGTTGGCTTTTTAGCGGGAGCTGATGAGCCTCCACCCCCACATCCGGCTAGAGTGATTAGTAAAGCTGCAGATAAAATGGTTGTTTTCATTGGTGTCCCTAAAAATTTACATTCACAAATTAGTTAGTACGAAGACTAATGCATACAGAGCATCAATACTGTATGGATTTGTCAGTCGTTCATTACATTAAATTACAGTAAGTAAGCTTTTGATTTGTAAAGTTAGATTTAAGCCGGTTATTGGAGGTTTGCTCATGAAAGTGAGCAGGTGAATCTGTGGGGACAAAAGGAATAGAGATAATATTAAGACATAAAAAAACCTCCGTATATGCGAAGGTTTTTTCTGATACTGACTTCTTTAAAGAAGAAGCAAGCCGATATTAGAAGTTTGCAGAGCGTGGAGTACGTGGGAACGGGATAACGTCACGAACATTGCCCATACCTGTTACGTAAGATACTAGACGCTCGAAACCAAGACCAAAGCCAGCGTGCGGCACTGTGCCGTATTTACGTAGGTCGCGGTACCAGCTCATGTGCTCAGGGTCGATACCCATAGCAATCATACGCTCGTCTAGAATGTCTAGACGCTCTTCACGTTGTGCACCACCGATGATTTCACCGATGCCTGGTGCAAGTACGTCCATTGCTGCAACTGTTTTGCCGTCGTCGTTTAAGCGCATGTAGAAAGCTTTGATGTCTTTCGGGTAGTTCTTAACGATAACAGGCGCTTTGAAGTGCTCTTCAGCTAGGTAACGCTCATGCTCAGAAGACATGTCGATGCCCCACTCAACGTCAAACTCAAATTTCTTACCAGAGTCTAGTAGGATTTGAATTGCGTCAGTGTAGTCAACTTGTGCGAAATCAGCGTCTACGAATTGCTCTAGACGAGTAATTGCTTGCTTGTCGATGCGAGAAGCGAAGAACTCAAGGTCGTCGCGGCGCTCTTCAAGAACAGCAGCGAAAACGTACTTAAGCATGTCTTCAGCCAGTTTCGCTACGTCGTTAAGGTCTGCAAACGCAACTTCAGGCTCAACCATCCAGAACTCAGCTAGGTGGCGGCTTGTGTTTGAGTTTTCAGCACGGAACGTAGGACCGAACGTGTAAACCTTGCTTAGTGCACAAGCGTAAGCTTCAGCATTAAGCTGGCCAGATACTGTTAGGAACGTCTCTTTACCGAAGAAATCTTCGTTGAAGTCTACGTCGCCTTTTTCAGTGCGCGGTAGGTTTTCCATGTCTAGCGTAGAAACACGGAACATTTCACCAGCACCTTCTGCATCAGATGCAGTGATAAGCGGAGCAGAAGTCCAGAAGAAGCCTTGCTCGTGGTAGAAACGGTGAATCGCTTGAGATAGACAGTTACGTACACGTGCTACTGCGCCAATCACGTTTGTACGTGGACGTAGGTGAGCAACTTCACGAAGGTATTCGATAGAGTGACGTGTCTTAGCCATTGGGTAAGTGTCAGCATCTTCAACCCAACCCACAACTTTAACGTCAGTTGCTGCTAGTTCGAAGTCTTGACCTTTCGCAGGAGACTCAACAATCTTACCTGTTACTTCAACAGAGCAGCCAGTTGTTAGCTTTAATACTTCGTTTTCGTAATTATTAAGATTATTAGGAACCACGGCCTGAATCGGGTCGAAACAAGAGCCGTCATAAATGGCAAGGAAAGAGATTCCAGCTTTGGAATCACGACGTGAACGGATCCAGCCGCGAACAGTTACTTCACTGTCTACCGCTAGCTTGCCGCCAAGTACGTCTGTTACAGGCGCGTAAGTCATGTTGATTTCATTCTCCATTGAGGGACAAATTCAACTCAAAGTCTCTGGCATTGCTGCAAATAAACATACATTTGCACAATAATTAGCCGAAACATTAAGTTGTATAAACTTTTTAAATCGATTGAACATATTACCTGTCATACCGACAGCTTCAACCTTTATTCTTGCTTGGTGAAAGAAATATTGTGTCTATCGAGGATAAAAATCAATAAGGGCTGATTTTTTACTCTATTTTCTTCATTTCAGCGAAGAGTTGTCCTTTTGATCTCTCTATTGAAGACTAATTCTTACGGCTTTCAGAGTTGGAGAGTGTGAATTGATTGATAAGAGATTCAAGGTGATCAGACAGTTCTTCTAAATCATTACTGATTCCACGAGTCTCTGCTGCAGACTGCGAAGTGTTGTCGGCGTGAGAAGTGATGGTTTCAACCTTCTGTTGAACATCTAGAGTCGCGTGTGTGGTGGATTGCGCCTGTTGCTGAATATTTTGTGCATGAGCCAACACTTGTTTCATTTCTTTAACGACACCGTTCATTTCAACAGACAGCGCGTCGATATCGGTTGAGCTTTGATGCGCTTGTTCGCAAACGCGATCGGTAGAAGTCAGCGATTCTTCACTGCCTTGCTGAAACTGATGAATGATTGACTCGATGCTGCCAGTTGCTTCTGCTGTTCGTGATGCAAGATTACGAACTTCATCTGCAACGACGGCAAAGCCACGACCTTGTTCTCCCGCCCGAGCCGCTTCAATCGCAGCATTCAAGGCTAGAAGGTTGGTTTGGTCGGCAATCCCACGAATCACACCCAATATTGAAGATACCTCTCCGGTTTGCTCATTAAGTGTCTGTATCTTGTGTTTTACTTCTTCAATACTGCTGACTAGGTTCTTTATCTCACTACTTGCATCATGTGCTTGATTGGCACTCTTACACGCCACATCGGCGGTATGATTGATAAGCTCTGAAGCCGTTAAAGTCGCTTGTTCTACATTGACTTGCTGTGTCTGTATCCCTTCGATATTGTTTTGCACTTCTGCCGTTTCGTTTTGTTGATCGCTGGCGGCTTGCTCGGTAATTTGCGCAACATTAGTCAGTTGGTTGGCGGACGCGTTCAACTTGTGCGAAGTGTCTTGTACCTTTTCCAAACTGTTAGAAACGGTGCCCATGAATGAGTTGATGGAGTTAGCCAGCGTACCTATTTCATCCTTGCTTTGCTCTGGCAGGCGAGTTGATAGGTTCTTATCATTGCTGACTTGGGTCATAAAGCGAGATGTATGTTGAAGAGGGCGTACGATTATCTTACGAATCAATCCCATAGTAAGAACGAATCCGGCAAAGGAGATCACCGCCATAATACCAATAGCGGCCATGGTTTGAGTGTTGATCAGTGCGTTAACGTGGCTGAGGTTATACTCTAGGCGAATTGCGCCTAATACTTCACCTTCTGGTGTCATATGACAGGCGACACAATTGGTACCTCGATAATCTTCACTCGACTTCATTGGCAGAGCAATAACCAAGCCTTTCCCCCAATCGGCAGAAAAGGGCTCGATAACGGTTTCACCCGCTAGCGCTCGTTTATCAATATCATCGACAGGCGTTTGGTTTTCATTGCCGGGGCCGTATAACTTGCTCACGGTATCGGCACGTAATACACGAACATTTTCAATACCTTCTTGAGCTAGCGCTTTCTGACGAAGTGTCTCTTTTTGGGCCATGGTGCCAGTGAGCATCATCATGTTGAGGCTATCGAAATAGTTACTCGCTTTGTCGTGTAATTGTTCACTTAACACGGAATTTACAAGTTGCTTTTGCTGCGAATATTGAAAGTAAGTCGATATTGCAAGTAGGAAAGTGAACACAATGGCCAGGGCCACTAGGATTTTAAAGGTGATTGTTGAGCGCATAATGTGTTTGTTTTTATTAATTATAATGACATGCATACTCTACTTGTAAGAGGTGCTACCACCTATGAGGTATAACAAATTGTGTGACCACACTCCGGTTGTGGTTATGTTTCTGTGATGTAGCGAGTTTGTTTCCTGTTGGAGGTGAAGGTTAAGCGTATGGTGATTTTCAAGCCATCTTTATATGTGTTTTATTGTGACTCAAGTGAGTGGCTAGCAACAAGCTCCCCCCTTGCCGATAATAAGGCCGGATAGTGGTGATAGAACTTGTAGTGTGTATTGGTTTTACGTAATATTGCGTGTCATTTTTTTAGCCTGAGAAACACAATGAGAACTGAGTTATACAAAGAGTTTATGTTTGAAGCAGCCCACCACCTTCCACACGTGCCAGAAGGGCATAAGTGCGGTCGTTTGCATGGCCACTCTTTTCTTGTTCGTTTGTACGTAGAAGGCGAAGTCGATCCGCATACTGGTTGGGTAATCGATTTTTCTGAAATTAAAGCGGTATTCAAACCAATTTATGACCGTTTAGACCACTACTACCTAAACGATATTGAAGGTTTAGAAAACCCGACAAGTGAAGTATTGGCTAAGTGGATCTGGAACGAACTAAAACCAAGCTTGCCGCTTTTGAGCAAGGTCGAGATTAAAGAAACATGCACAGCGGGTTGTATCTACCGAGGTGAGTAAGGTTTCAGTGTTATAATCTCCTACTCAGAATGAAACGAAAGGTGCTCTCAATAGCGCCTTTTTTGTATTCAGAATCTGACAATAATAAATTTGGTGAATGTGTTCGTTTTGTTTTAATTAATCGTGATTATTGGTTGAGTGGATTATTGGCGAATTTATATCCAAATGGTTAATTTGTTCAATTTAATAGCAAAAAGTGTGGTTATAGCGTTGTGTTTCAGAGTTCATTCGATAAGATGAAGTCACCTCTGATATTAGAGGAAGGGCAGCAACGGATACGCTGCTTCAAATACTATGGAATGTGACTTATTGATATTGGACACATACATGAAATTCAAGATTACATCACCGATTATCGAACCTACAGAAGGGTCACCACATCAGCTGACGGATTCTTCATCAGCTCACATCTATCATTACTCTCGCTTGTACTACTCGCTTTCTACTGCCTTTTCGCGATTTAACTCCGCTTATCGCTCCTATCGATATTCGTTTTAAAGCTTAACTTCTTTCGAATTTTCTTTGCATCTTGATTGATGACAGAGAACTACACCTATTAAAAACAAAATAAATAAGTTAAAGACAATGAATATTAAAATGATGGGTAGCTCCCTAATTATCGCTGGTACCGCTTTAGGTGCCGGCATGCTTGCAATTCCAATGGTATTAGCTCAATTCGGATTGCTTTACGGCACACTGCTGATGGTACTGATCTGCTTTGGTACGACTTACGCCGCATTACTACTTCTAGAAGCGACCATCAAAGCGGGTGGCGGTCTAGGGTTAAATTCTATTGCCCGAAAAACTTTGGGTAAACAAGGGCAGTTGATTACCAACGGCCTGCTTTACGCGTTATTGATTTGCCTATTAATGGCTTACATTCTGGGCGCGGGTGATTTGCTGAGCAAGTTACTGTCTAACTTTGGTGTAGACATTACCGCGACCACGAGCCAAATCGTGTTTACCTTGCTTGCAGGTGCCGTCGTCGCAAGTGGTACTGGTGTGATTGATAAACTCAACCGCGCATTGTTCTTCGTGATGCTTGCAAGTTTGTTTGCAACCATGGCGTTCTTGGCACCGAGCATGACTCAAGAAAACTTGATGCAGGTAACCAGCCATGACCACGTTGATTTAATCAAAACCAGTGCAATCCTGTTTACAAGCTTTGGCTTTATGGTTGTGATTCCAACTTTAGTTTCTTACAACCACGAAGCGACAGACAAACAGCTGCGTAACATGGTGATCGTCGGTTCTCTGATCCCATTAGTGTGTTACTTGTGCTGGTTGTTTGCGGTAGTGGGTAACTTGAGTGAAGAGCAATTCAGAAGCTTTAAGAACGTATCCGATTTGATGGCGGCGTTTGAGGCTCAATCTCCTTGGGTGGGTAATGTTCTGTCTACCTTCACTGGGTTGGCGTTGTTGACCTCTTTCTTTGGCGTGGCGATGGCGTTGTTCAACCAGAACAAAGACATGTTCAACCAAAATACGGCAGTAACGTACTGTATTAGCTTTATCTTACCGTTGGCAGGTTCACTGCTTGCTGCAGACAAGTTCCTACAAGTGTTGAACTACGCAGGTATCATCTTAGTGTTCTTAGCTGTGTTCGTTCCTCTGGTGATGGTTCACAAGCAACGCTTCATGAAAGTAGCAGAAGATAGATACAGCGCGGAAGGTGGCAAGCCAATGATGCTTTTCTCATTGTTGTTTGGTTGCTTCCTGCTTATCTCGCAAGTGATTTAATAAAACAATTTGGTTGGGTGAATAAATCAGTCAACCAATTTCAGTTACAAAAAAAGGAACGCATCGGCGTTCCTTTTTTATTATCGGTTTATTAATTCAGAGTGATTAACAAACAACCTTAACAGCCAAACCACCTTGAGAAGTTTCACGGTATTTAGCGTTCATGTCTTTACCTGTTTCTAGCATTGTTTCGATAACTTTATCTAGAGAAACAGTAGGTGCAGAAGAACGACGAAGTGCCATACGAGTAGAGTTGATTGCTTTAACAGCAGCAATACCATTACGCTCGATACATGGTACTTGTACTTGGCCAGCAACTGGGTCACACGTTAGACCTAGGTTGTGCTCCATGCCGATTTCTGCAGCCATACATACTTGCTCAGGGCTACCACCCATAAGCTCAGCAAGACCAGCAGCAGCCATAGAACATGCCACACCAACTTCACCCTGACAGCCAACTTCAGCACCAGAGATAGAAGCGTTACGCTTGTAAAGACCACCGATCGCGCCAGAAGCAGCGAAGTAACGGATGTAATCTTTCTCTGTCACTGTTTGGATGAACTTATCGTAGTAAGCCAATACCGCAGGGATGATGCCACATGCGCCGTTTGTTGGTGCCGTTACTACACGACCGCCAGCTGCGTTTTCTTCATTTACTGCGAAAGCAAACATGTTTACCCAGTCAACAACCGACATTGGGTCGTTAGTTGTTTTTTCTGAAGTCATTAGCTGTTGGCGAAGTGCTGCTGCACGACGAGGTACACGCAGTGGACCAGGCAGGATACCTTCAGTATTCATACCGCGATCCATACACTCACGCATCGTTTTCCAGATGTTAGCGAAGTAAGTGCGAGACTCTTCGTCTGAGTGGAAAGCCGCTTGGTTTTTCATAACCAGTGTACTGATAGAAAGACCGCTTTCTTTACACTGATTAACCAGCTCTTCAGCTGTAGTGAATTCGTAAGGTGCTTTGATTGGGTTTTCTTCTTCTTTGCCGAAGTTTTCTTCGTCAACGATGAAACCGCCACCAATTGAGTAGTACGTTTTTGAGTATGCGACTTCGTCATCAACCCAAGCATGAATGCTCATGCCATTCTCGTGTAGAGAAAGGTTGCTAGTGTGGAAGTTCATTCCGCCGTCGCGAGGGAACGAAACAGTATGACAGTGCATACCGACAGGTAGACGTTCAGTTTCTTCTACTCGAGCAATGAAGCCTGCAATAGAATCAATATCAACACGCTCAGGAGTATTGCCAGCAAGACCCATGATGATTGCGATATCTGTGTGGTGACCTTTCCCTGTCAGTGATAGTGATCCATATACGTCCACGGTGATTTTAGTGATGTCGCGCAATTTTCCCATTGAACGTAGGTCATCAATAAATTCTTTACCCGCTTTCATTGGTCCAACTGTATGTGAGCTCGATGGACCAACACCGATTTTATAGATATCAAATACACTAATCATAGCGATTACCTCAAAAAGAGAGCCTCCCAAGGGGAGTAGGGAGGCTCATTTATTATCATTATATTTTTTGTCTAACCTCGCCATATAAGATGAATGTCATCTTATAAAAAGGGCTTGAGATTAAAGAGCGCCGTAGATTACAGAACTAATAGCCGCTAGACCACATAAAGCTGTAAAGATTTGCACAGGTGCTGAAGTTTTGTACTTAGCCATAGCTGGTACTTTGTTCATTGCGAATACAGGCATTAGGAACAGGATAGCTGCAATCATTGGAGCACCCATTGTTTCAATCATACCTAGGATACTTGGGTTAACTACCGCAACAATCCAAGTAGTAACAACGATGAACGCTAGAGATGCTTTTTCGATAGTGCTTACTGAAGAACCAGAGCGAGACTTGATTAGACCAACAAGACCTTCGTGAGCACCTAGGAAGTGACCGAAGTAGCTTGAAGTAATCGCTGCGAACGCTACTAGAGGACCCATGTAAGAGATAAGTGGAGACTCATGTACGTTTGCTAGGTAAGAAAGAACAGAGATGTTCTGTGCTTGTGCTGTTGCTAGTTGCTCTGGAGATAGAGAAAGAACTACAGAGAATACGAAGAACATTACAAAACCCATCAGCATCATTGCTGCGCCGCCAGTGATAGCGTCAGTTTTCTTAACTGCGTCATCACCGTATACACGACGTTGTTCTTTAGAGAACTGTGAAATGATTGGGCTGTGGTTGAAAGAGAACACGATGATTGGAATCGCAAGCCAGATAATAGAAGGCATTGCTGACCATTCTGGGCTTGTTTCCATCATTGAAGTGTTCCAATCAGGAACTAGGTAGAAAGACAATGCTAGTAGGATGAATACTAGTGGGTAAACCATTGCTGAAGTTGCTTTAAGCATCAGCTCTTTACCGAATACAACACCAGCTGTCATAGCAAGGATAAGTGCACCAGAAAGAAGAGGACGTGGAATCGATTCCATACCCATTTGGTTTACTAGGAAAGAGTCAACCGTGTTTGTGATACCAACACCGTAGATAAGAACGATCGGGTAGATAGCGAAGAAGTAAGCAAAAGTAATAATGTTTGCGCCAGTCTTACCGAAGTGCTCTTCAACTGTGTCTGTAATATCAGCTTCAGGGTTTTTAGCAGACAGTACGAAACGAGCTAGAGATTTGTGTGCGAACCAAGTCATTGGTGCCGCGATTAAAGCTAGGATAACTAGTGGCCAAAAACCACCCGCGCCAGCTTTGATTGGAAGGAATAGTACACCAGCACCAACTGCTGTACCGAATAGTGATAGACACCAGGTGAAATCTTTATAGTTAAATTTACTTGTCTCTGTAACGGCATTTGCCGAAGAAGTTGTTGTGTTCATGTTAAATTACTCATTTTTTGGGAACAGGAAATAAGTCGGGGCTAATTCTGCAGAATTTTCTTCTACAAAAAATAGATCTAAATCATGTAATGAAACGGCGTGTCACATGATATGCGAAAAACGGATTTTTGATCACGAAAATAGCGTGCCACAGGTGATTTATGCTCATGCTTACCATTAGTTTATCTTATGCGAAAGGTGGTCCAGTGCAGAGTTATATCAGGGAAACGTTTGCGCGAAATTGGATTAATAAATCTGTTCCATGAAAAAGGCTGTGTTTGTTAACAAGGATTAAACAAAACGTAGTTGCTATGTAATTTGTTGCACTACGTGTTGTTGTATTGATTGAATGATTTGAGCCGTAACGCCCCAAATTAGGTGCTCTTGGAAGGGCATGGCAAAAACACGATGTTTGATTTTTTTTAAGTTAACAGTGTGGCTGTGTAACTTGGCATGGTCTAAAACGTAGGTGACGGGTACCTCAAAAATCGAGGCAACTTCGTTCTCATCGATGATAGGTTTATAGTCAGAATCGATCACTGCAACAATCGGTGTAACTAAAAATTTACTAATGGTACTCAAAGTGGGTAATTGCCCAACAATTTTAACTTGATCCGATCGAATTCCGACCTCTTCGTGAAGTTCTCTTAGTGCAGTGAATTGTATAGAAGGATCAGAGAGTTCGTGTTTCCCTCCGGGAAAGCTGATTTGACCAGGGTGATGTTTTAAATGAGCGGCTCTTTTGGTAAAAATAACATGTAAACCATCCTCTCGTTCCACTAACCCGACGACCACTGCCGCTTTACGCAATTGATCATCACTGATATGCGAAACGCGCTCAACAGATTCTGGGTGATAGCCAACGGTAGAGTTGAGCTGGAATTGTTGAAGGAAGTTATCTTTGTTCATATAAAGCCAATATATTGATTATTATGATTTTAAGTATAGGCACAACACCGAGTTGAAAGCCAATTTCACTGCTCAGCTCGTTTGGCGTAGTTTTTTATACTTGACCTGTCTGTTTACTCTCTTATAGGGATGAATAGATAACATCGCCAATCAATAGAGAAGCTTGGTGGGCTTTATCTTAAATTCTCAGGTTTTTGCTATATTCAATATGGGCATATGAGCCTGTAAGAGTTACTCATGTCATAAAATTGAGTGGTTAAACGTAGTTTTTGCCCTTAAGAATTTGATAACAATCACTTAGTGGCTCATTCTAAAAAGAAATAGCAGAAAAGGTATGAGATGAAAGGAATCATATTCACCGAATTTTTGGAACTTGTTGAAGATAAGTTCGGGTTAGAGCTTTTAGAAGAAGTTTTAGAAATGTCAGAAGACGAAGGGATCTACACATCAGTCGGAAGTTACGACCACAAAGATCTTGTTCGATTGATTATAAACTTGAGTAAGAAAACCGATATTGATGCAGCGAGCCTGCAACGTGTTTTTGGGCAATCGGTTTTTAAGAACTTACTGGCCTCACTACCGAATAAAGCGAGCCTCGCCCATAGCAACACCACTTTTCAATTTATCCAACACGTAGAGCGCTATATTCACGTAGAAGTGAAGAAGCTCTATCCCGACGCTGAGCCACCAGAATTCAGCTTTCTTACCACGACCGAAGCGCAACTTGTTTTTGACTATAAAAGCGCACGATGCATGTCTCACGTTTGTTTGGGGCTAATAGAAGGATGTGCTGAATATCACGGCGAATCAATTGGGGTAGAAATGACACCTCAGAATGATGACCAAAGTGTGGTTAGGTTTAATCTCAAAGTAGAAAAGTGATATGGATCTGGCATCTGCCCAAGAGAAAAAACTTAAACGTCAAATAGCAGCACGGAAAGCGGCTGAAACCTTGTTGGAGCAAAAGAGTCTCGAGCTGTTTGAGGCAAATCAACAGCTTGAACTTGCGTTGCGCCAATTAGAAAAGCGTTCCAATGCGAATATTCGACGGATCGAATTCCAAGAACAAATCGACAACCTGTTGATTGACTTCGGACGCGCGTTTCTGAGGAGTGATCTCGATGACGTGATGTTGTCCCAATTGACGGCGAGTGTAACTAACAGTTATCTAATTGAAGCCAGTCGCTTGGTTTTACCCCCCAATCTAATCCCTCAGCTACAAACCCATGACTATGGTGATGAAACAGTCGAGGTAATAGAGAACATTCAAGAACCTCATTGGCAAGGTTGCTTGCTTACCGTGCCATTAGAGGTCGAAAAAGTGATTGTGGGCGCGTTAATCGTTCAGGTCCGGTTGTTAGACCAAGACTACGAGTTCATTCAAAGCCAACTGATGTTAGTAACGGACCTTATTTGCAGTGCGTTAACTCATCAACTTGCGATTAACCGAAATATTGAATCACGTAAGCGAGCAGAAGAGTCGGAAAGGGCAACACGCGATTTTGTCGCGATGATTAACCATGAATTGAGAACCCCACTCAATGGTCTTCTTGGTAGTGCAGAGTTGATAAGCGACACCGAACTGAGCAGTTCTCAACGTGAAATCGTGAATAACTTGAGCCAATCCGGTGAGTTTCTCAGAACCATCATTAATGACCTTCTCGATTACAGTAAAATCAATGCGGGTATGCTGGAATTAATTCCCAAGACATTTGCACTCCAAGATTTGAAAAATACCATTGATAGTATCTTTACCAATCGAGCGATTGAAAAGCAGATCCAGTTTGATGTCAATGTAACCGATGGGGTACCCAGTCACTTCTATGGTGACTTAGAGCGTATTACTCAATTGTTCGTGAACTTAATTGGCAATGCAATTAAATTCACCGATCAAGGCCATGTGAGCGTAGAGATAAAATGGCTTAACGACCAATTTGTTTTTTCTGTTGAGGATAGTGGCGTTGGTATTGCTCAATCTGCTATTAAGACACTGTTTGAACCTTTTACACAGGCCGATAACTCAAGTAGCCGAAATTACGAAGGGACAGGGCTTGGTTTAGCGATTTGTCGCAAGCTAGCTGCGTTAATGAGGGGAGACATTAAGGTGAGCAGTATTGTTGGTTCGGGTACGACATTTACCATTTCACTCCCTCTTAAAGTTGTCGATACATTGGCTGAGCGCGATAGTGTCGCCAAAGGTTTTGAGTCTGAGGTTGAATTGACATTGCTTAAAGTGCTGGTGGTTGATGATATTAAGATGAACCAGATCATCATCCAACAAATGCTACGCAAATACGAAATAGAGCCAGCGATTGCCGGTAATGGTATAGAAGGGTTGGAATTAGCGTCGAATAATGAGTATGACATTGTGTTTATGGATTGCCGGATGCCAGTCATGGATGGTTTTGAAGCGACGAAGAAACTGCGAAGTTCAGGGTATAGCCAACCAATTATTGCATTAACCGCTGGTACGACAAAAGAAGAGCGAGAGTTGTGTATTGAATCTGGTATGGACGATATATTGAGTAAACCCTATACCGCTAATGACTTGGTGATAATGCTGAATAAGTGGGGCTAATAAATATCGTTGTCTTTGTAGTGAGTAAATATGCAACGTTATTGATTTGTATCTAATATCTTGAGTATATTATCAATGTAACAAGTGAACTGACAATACTATACGTTCACTTACTATATTGGTCGCTTTTATCAATTATATTAAGGGGGTTTGAAAAACTATAAAAATGGATTCGATATGAAAAAAATGATAGTGACGCTTGCTCTAATTGCACCTTTATCTGCCGTGGCTGCACAACAGGACCCAAATGGTTTCTATATTGGGGTTGGAGCGGGTTCAACTGAATTTGATGATGGTGGTTTTGGTAAGGCCATAACTCGTAAAACCACAACAACTGAGACGGAATCACCTTCTTATAAACTCATCGCCGGTTATCAGATCAACCGTATTGTTGGTATTGAAGGCCAATATACGAAATACGGCACAGCGACAACCAAAGTAGGCAGTTCAAAAGCATTCACAACCGATTTTAGTTCAATTAGCGTTGCTGCGAATGTTGGATACACATTCGATATTGGTATTCGACCTTATGCGCTTTTAGGTTATAGTTTTTTAAATTCAGAAATTGAAAATAGTGGAAATAACAAATATTTTTCTACTAAGTCATCAACCGTATCCGGTATAAAAATGGGGGTGGGTGTAGAGTACACTATTCCTGCAGTACCTGCGCTAGCATTGCGTGCTGGTATTGACTGGGAAGGTGCTGATATCAAAGTGAAAGATGAAAAGAACAAAGAGTTATCTAATGTTCATACACTAGGCTCATTCTATTTGGCAACAACATACACATTCTAAGCTAGTGTTAAAGAAGAAGCTAAGTAGGTTATAGCTCACTTAGCCAATTAAGGCATATAGAATTAACGTCACCGTAATTCTATATGCTATTTCGAAAACGCGATATCGTAGCTATATTACCTGCAGCAAAGATCAAACTATTTAGTGGCTAATACCGGTAGGATACGGCTTAACTTATCCAGAGTCTCTTGATATTCAGATACGCAATCACTATCAAATACCACACCACCGCCAGCCCATGCATAAAGGGCATTATCTTCCGCCACTAAGGTACGAATTGTAATGCTGGTGTCCATTCTGCCATTACGGCTGATATAACCGATACTGCCGCAGTACGCTGAACGTCGATGTGGTTCTAACTCTTCAATGATCTGCATCGCGCGAACTTTTGGCGCTCCAGTAATCGACCCCCCGGGAAAGCAAGCCCTTAATAGGTCATGTGCTGAATATTGGACATCAAGCTCTGCCCTTATCGTGCTCACTAAGTGGTGCACAGCAGGGAAACTCTCTATATCGAAGAGCTTGGGTACATGAACCGATCCCGGCTTAGCGACTCGACCTATGTCATTGCGCAGTAGGTCGACGATCATCAGATTTTCAGCCTGATCCTTTTCTGCTGCCGTTAAGTCTTGAGCATTGGCGTTGTCAATCATAGGGTCTTCAGAACGAGGACGAGTGCCTTTGATCGGCTTAGTTTCAATGGTGCCACTATTGAGCTCTAAGAATCGTTCAGGAGAGACACTTAAGATTGCAGAGTGTTCAAGACGAATAAAACCAGAAAACGGCGCCGAATTGTATTGCTCTAACTTTTCATAAGCGAGCCATTCGCTGCCTTGGTAATCGGCACGAAAACGCTGAGCAAGGTTTATCTGATAACAGTCACCCGACAACAAGTACTCTTGAACGCTATCGAACTTATTGGCATAACTCTGTTCAGTCATGTTGGATTGCCATGGGGTGGTTAATCCAAACTTCTGATGAGTTCGTTCAGTTAGTTCAGTTTGTTCTGCTTGTTGGCTTGGCGATGGTTGTTGAGTTAACCAATCCCAATGGGTATCAATGTTTTGCCCAACAAGGAACGCAGCTTTAAGCTTGTGATCAACAATCACAGCCCATTCATACAAGCCAACCGCCATGTCTGGCGCAGAAATATCACGCTTAGCAAGAGAGGGCAGAGCTTCTACTCGTCGCCCTAAATCGTAACTAAAATAGCCTAGAGCGCCGCCAATGAAAGGAAGTTCAGGATGCTCACTGGTTGCGGGTAGCAATTGCTGCTGATATTGGTCGAGTAGTTCGAAAGGGTCTGACTCTGAAACCTCGCACGTCTCATTAACATTAACGGTCGTTTCTGCACCGATTGTCTCGAAGGTGGCGATGGGTTGAGCAACTAAAATGTCGTATCGACTATCGACGTGGCTTTCTGAGGCAGAGCGTAATAGCATTGCCCACGGCACGCTTTCAATATGAGAAAACAGCTGTTTAGCTAAAGTTGATTGATATTCAAGCGGCTTGATTTGGATAGAGCGAAATTCGTTGTTATTCATTTGTTTAATTTGTGACAAAGAGTTCGATCACTGCATGGCGTGTGAGAGGAAGCAAGAGTATCATAAATTGAAAATAAAATGGGTTCTTGATTAGAACGGAGTAATCCAAGTGGTTTAGTTTACAGCTATGCAAGCGATTGCTAAAGCAACTAAATACAGCTCAACACAATAAAAAGCTAAACCATCTAATCCGATTCGGCACACATAGCCAAACGATGAACCCACATGGAACCAGAACAATAAAGAGGCATGCAATGACGGTTATTCGTAAGCAAGATGTGATCAGCAGTGTCGCTGACGCACTTCAGTACATTTCTTATTATCACCCTTTAGACTTTGTCCAAGCCCTAGAAAAAGCGTATGAGAAAGAAGAGAGCCAAGCAGCAAAAGATGCGATCGCTCAGATTCTTATTAACTCGCGTATGTCTGCGGAAGGCCATCGTCCAATTTGTCAGGATACAGGTATTGTTACTTGTTTCGTGAACATCGGTATGGATGTTAGGTGGGAAACGGATCAAACAGTACAACAGATGGTTGATGAAGGTGTTCGCCAAGCTTACAACAACCCAGATAACCCATTGCGTGCATCTGTCCTAATGGACCCTGCAGGTAAGCGTATTAATACTAAAGACAACACACCAGCGGTTGTTCACATTAATATGGTTCCTGGCAACAAAGTTGAAATTCAAATCGCAGCAAAAGGCGGCGGTTCTGAGAACAAAACTAAGATGGTTATGCTGAACCCTTCTGATGATATTGCAGAATGGGTAGAGAAGACCTTACCAACCATGGGTGCGGGCTGGTGTCCACCAGGCATGCTAGGCATAGGCATTGGTGGTACGGCTGAGAAAGCAGCGGTACTAGCAAAAGAATCTCTGATGGAACACATCGATATTCAAGAGCTTATCGACAAAGGTCCAGAGAACGCTGAAGAAGAGCTTCGTTTAGACATCTTCAACCGCGTAAACAAACTGGGCATTGGCGCACAAGGTCTTGGCGGTCTAACGACTGTGGTTGACGTGAAAATCAAAACAGCACCAACGCACGCAGCGTCTAAACCTGTTTGCTTGATCCCGAACTGTGCGGCAACGCGTCACGTTCATTTCACACTAGACGGCAGCGGCCCTGCAGAGCTAACACCACCTAAGTTAGAAGAGTGGCCAGATATTACTTGGGAAGCAGGCGCAAATACACGCCGTGTTAACCTTGATGAAATTACTAAAGAAGACGTTCAAGAGTGGAAGACTGGCGAAACGGTTCTTCTATCAGGCAAGATCTTAACCGGTCGTGATGCAGCGCATAAGCGTATTCAAGGCATGCTTGAAAGTGGTGAAGGTTTACCAGAAGGCGTCGACCTGAAAGGTAAGTTCATTTACTACGTAGGCCCTGTTGATGCAGTAGGCGATGAAGCGGTAGGTCCTGCTGGCCCGACAACGTCTACTCGTATGGATAAGTTCACCGACATGATGCTAGAAGAAACCGGCATTATGGGCATGATTGGTAAAGCAGAGCGCGGCCCTGCAACGGTTGAGTCAATCAAACAACATAAATCGGTTTACCTGATGGCGGTTGGTGGTGCAGCTTATTTAGTTGCGAAAGCCATTAAAAAAGCACGTGTGGTTGCGTTTGAAGATCTCGGTATGGAAGCGATTTACGAGTTTGAAGTTGAAGATATGCCTGTAACGGTTGCGGTTGACTCTAACGGCGTGAACGCGCACCAGATCGGCCCTGACACGTGGAAAGTGAAAATTGCTGAAGCTGAAAAAGCCAAATAAGAATTGGCATCAGCGTTTGAATCACGACTTTTCATAGGAAGTTAAAGGCAAAAGTGCAGCATTATCTGCACTTTTGTCATATTATCAATGATATAGTGATAAACACTTAGTTTGATATAAGAATATAGGAGAGAGGAATGCCTCGTTTTATTCAGATCCTACAGATTATCTTAGCAGTGGTGGTGGGTGCTTTTGTTGGCTACGACCTGATCTTGAAAGGGATCAGCATCTTTGATAATAAATACGTAACGATTACTTGTGCACTTTGGCTAATTGCAGAGATTGCACTGTTTGTTATCTACAAGCTAATTGAAGACGATTAAGAGTCGGATATTGCAGAAAAATTCTAAAGCCCCTGATTATGAATGTAGTCAGGGGCTTTTATTCATCTAGCATTAAGAATGGGTATTGCATACTCACCACTATTAGTAAAAGAACAAGCAAAAGCATACATACTATCCCAACAGGGAAAGAACATAGGCTTGCCTCTCTATTATCATAATCAGCTAGCCTAACTATCACGGAGTCGTTCAAATGAAACACCTAACTCAAGAAATGAGTGACTTTATAAGCAGAGGAACGGATTCTCACATTCGAGTCGCGGTCACGGGGCTTTCTCGTGCGGGCAAGACAGCATTCATTACTTCGCTGGTTAATCAGCTTCTTCATACGTCTACCCACAAAAAACTGCCACTGCTTGCATCAGCGAGAGATGGAAGAATTATTGGCGCAAAGCGCATCCCGCAACACAACATGATGATTCCACGCTTCTCTTATGATGAAGCGATGGAGTCGTTGAATGCACAACCACCAGAATGGCCAGTGCCAACGCGAGATGTTAGTGAGATTCGTCTAGCAATTAAATATAAGCCAGCTAAAGGCGCAAAGAAGCTGCTGAGCAAAAACAGCACCCTTTATCTCGATATTGTTGATTATCCGGGCGAATGGCTGCTTGATTTACCTTTGTTGGACATGGACTTTGATACTTGGAGTCAATCTCAATTTGTCGCGTTGAAAGGAGATAGAGAAACCTACTCGCAACAGTGGAACACAATACGTGGTGACATTGACTTGCTAGCCGAAGCCGACGAAAAGAAACTAGTCGCGATTGCCGATAGCTATACCCAGTACCTTCATACTTGTAAAAGTAACGGACTGCACTGGGTACAACCGGGTCGATTCGTATTGCCGGGTGAGCTTGAAGGCGCGCCTGTGCTGCAATTTTTTCCGTGCGCTGCTCCCGAGGGTAAGTTCTCAAAAACCAGCAACTATGCGGTTTTAAAAGCTCGTTATGAAGAGTACCAACAGAAGGTCGTAAAGGCTTTCTATAAGAATCACTTCGCGACATTCGATAGACAAATCGTGCTGGTGGATTGCTTACAACCACTTAACGCAGGCTATGACTCTTTCATGGACATGCGTGGTGCGTTAGAACAGTTATTGAAGAGCTTTAAGTACGGGCGAAGCAATATGCTAAGACGCTTGTTTGCACCGAAGATCGACAAGATTTTGTTTGCAGCCACCAAAGCTGACCATGTGACACCGGATCAACATCCGAACTTGGTATCACTGTTACAGCAGATGGTACACCCTGCTTGGCAACAGGCGGCGTTTGAACATATCGACATGAGTTGCATGAGCATTGCGTCTATTCAAGCGACCAGCGCGGGTTATATCTCGTCAGGTTCAGACAATGTTCCGGCGTTGCAAGGTGTGACTTTAGATAATGTTCCTCAAACCATGTATCCGGGAGAAGTGCCGCGTAAACTGCCAAACAAACAGTATTGGGAAACCAACCAGTTTGATTTTACGAGCTTTAGGCCGATGGAGCAGCACTCTGACGAGCCTTGTCAGCATCTAAGGATCGACAAGGTTTTAGAGTATCTAATTGGCGACAAGTTGAAGTAATTGAGGCAATTGAAATGAGTGAATTAAAAACGAAACAGGTCTTTGATGAACCGTTGAAGACCTCGTTCGATGAGCCGGATAAGAATGAAGTTACCCCAGATTTGGGTGCTCAAAAGTTATTCACGGAACAAGAGAAGTTTGTGCCCGTCGCTCCACAAGTGGAAACCGACCTTGATGGTGACGCTGAGCAACAACTGGAACAAGTGATTCGACCGAGTAAAAAGAAGAAGTGGTTTGGGACGGGCTTACTTGTCACTTTCTCAGGTCTGGTGGGCTGGCAGGCGATTGACTCTGTCATTACTGCTATTCAAACCGCTGACTGGCTAGCTTTAGGCTGGGCTGGTTTTATCGCTGCCATTGCTTCATTAGGTTTAGGCGCAATAGGCAAAGAGTTGTGGAAGCTGCGTTCGCTGAAAGATCATTTCAGTGTGCAAGAGCAGAGTGAAGAGCTGTTACAAAGCCAGAGTGTTGGTAAAGGCAAAGCGTTCTGTGAAAACATTGCCAAGCAGGGCGGTATTATCGCTGAATCACCCGCTTATGATAAGTGGCGAAACAGCATTAATCCTGCGCACAGCGATGCTGAAGTGTTGGATATGTACGATGCGTTAGTCGTGAGTCAGCAAGATAAGATCGCTACTCAGATCGTCACTAAGTTCTCTACCGAATCCGCGGCTTTGGTTGCTGTGAGCCCATTGGCGGCAGCCGATATGTTGCTGGTGGCGTGGCGTAATTTCACTATGATAGACAGGCTTGCCGACGTCTATGGTATTGGGCTTGGCTATTGGTCTCGCATTAAGTTGTTCAAGTTGGTGTTAATCAACATGGCAGCGGCCGGTGCAAGTGAGCTGGCGATTGATGCAAGTATGGACTTAGTCTCGATGGATCTTGCAGGTAAAGTCTCAGCTCGAGCAGGGCAGGGGCTCGGTGTCGGCATCCTCACGGCGAGACTGGGCTTAAAAGCAATGACATTGCTGCGTCCTATGCCTTGGCATAATGAGCGAAAAGTAAAACTATCCGACCTTCGCAAAGCCGTCCTTTCTGAAATAAAGCGCATTACCTTAAAGTAAAGCGAAGTGCTTAAAATTGAAATGTAGGAAATAAAGCGAATTACCTTCCTATAAAGTCTATATACACAAGGAAGTTGAGTGATTTGCGAGCGAAGAGTAAACATATGTTTACTCTTCTTCTTGACTGAACTTAGAGCTTAATTCACACTACTGTCAACTTATCCTGACACCTATAATAGGACTATTTGTGCGTCTTGAAGTATTGTGTGAAGACAGACTCGGCTTAACGCGTGAGTTGCTCGATATCTTGGCCTCAAAAAGCATTGATTTACGAGGAATCGAAATTGATGTTAAAGGTATTATTTACCTAAACTGCCCGGATATTAATTTTGATGCTTTTAGTGAACTTATGGCTGAAATTCGCCGAATTTCAGGTGTGAAGGATGTACGTAAAATCCAGTTTATGCCAAGCGAAAGGCATAACACAGAACTGATTGCCCTGCTGGCAAACCTACCTGATCCTGTGATTGCGATTGACCTTAAAGGCTCAGTCGACATGGCAAACCACGCTGCATTGAATCTCTTCAACAAACAAGAAGACGAAGTGATCGGTGAGTCACTCGCGACGTTCGTTCCTAGCTTTAACTTCGCTCGTTGGATTGAAGGCGATGTAACGCGTCATCGTGAAGTCGTGGTGCTAGATGGCCTAGATTTCTCTATTGAAATTCTGCCTATTTATCTTGGTGGTGATGTGAACGAAGCAGTACTGGCCAGTGCAGTAATGACGATTCGTTCTTGTAACCAAGAAATGAACGCGCCAGACGCCATCCCTGAACAGAATAACCTAGGTTTTGAACACTTTGTTGGTGTCTCTAATCGCCATAAAGCCTTGATCAGTCAAGCTAAGAAACTGGCTATGCTAGATCAACCTCTGCTTATTGAAGGGGACACAGGTACGGGTAAAGAGATGCTGGCGAAATCGTGTCATAACCGTTCAAATCGATCTTCTTTTCCATTTTTGATTCTAAGCTGTGCATCAATGCCTGATGACGTAGCAGAAACGGAATTGTTTGGACATGCACCGGGCTCATTCAACCATGAGCAAGGTCATAAAGGCATCTTTGAACAAGCGAATGGCGGTACTGTATTCTTAGATGAAATCGGCGAAATGAGCCCGCATCTACAAATCAAACTGCTGCGTTTCCTACAAGATGGTTCATTCCGTCGTGTTGGTGAAGAAGAAGAGATGCACGCGGATGTTCGTATTATCGCATCAACGCGCCATCGCCTTTCTGAATTAGCCGACTCGGGCTCGTTTCGTGAAGATCTGTTCTACCGCTTGAACGTACTGACTTTATCGATTCCTGCTTTGCGTGAACGTTCAAACGATGTTGCGCCATTACTGGAGCTATTCGTTGCAAAGTACGCACAGCAGTTAGGTATGTTGAAACCAAAGTTGACTCAAGAACTAATCGACCAATTAGGTAACTACCAATGGCCGGGCAATATTCGTCAGTTAGACAACATGGTTCTACGTGCACTAACAGAGTTGGATTCAGATACGTTAACGGTTGAGCAATTCCACCTGCCACAGCTTGACACTATGACTGCTGGAATGGCGAATTTAAGCTTAGACGGCTCGTTAGACGAGATCATGAAAGACTATGAATCTCAGATTTTAGAGAAGCTTTATCAGTCATTCCCATCAAGCCGTAAGCTTGCTAAACGTTTGAATGTATCTCACACCTCAATTGCGAATAAGCTTCGTGATTACGGTATCAGAAAGAGCTGATGATATTAGACTGCTAAATTCGGTACGAGTGAGGCGGTAACGGAAAAGAGACAAAAGAATAAGAACAAGACTATGGAAGATTCGAGTACGCAGCAACGTATTGATAAACGTGATGGCAACCTAATTTTACGAACGGCTGAGATCTATGATGCGAGCATGATCAGTGAGTACTTTCAGGTGAACAGAGAGTACCTTAAGCCTTGGGAACCGACCCGAGAGGATGCGTTCTTTGACAGAGCGAATTGGACTCAGCGGCTGATTAAGTTAAACGAACTCCATAAATTGGGGCTAGGCTATTACTGCTTGTTGATTAATGCAGATTCTAATGAAATGTTAGGTACCATATCGTTCAGTAATTTATCTCGTTTCCCGTTTTACGCTTGTAATGTGGGTTACTCATTGGCGCAAAATGCACAGGGTCACGGTTACATGCGCAGAGGCCTGAGCATGGCGAAAGACTACATGTTTGATGTGCAGAACATGCATCGCTTAATGGCGGGCTACATGCCTCACAACGAACGTAGTGCGGGTGTACTAGAGCATCTTGGTTTTGTTCGAGAAGGCTTTGCCAAAGATTACCTACAGATTAACGGTAAATGGGAAGATCACGTGTTGACGGCACTGGTAAACCCAAACTGGCAAGATAAACGCTCCGTGTGAGTGTAAAACATTGAATTTAGATACAGCGGAGAACATAAATAAAATGAAGTCATCGCTAGATCGAAAGAACATATAGGCATGGTAAGCCCATAAGCCTGAGAAGATATTTGAGGAATTTTGATGTCATATACAACTTTGGACGAATACCAAAGAAAATGGATTTTCACTCACCAATCAATGCCGCTTCCAGCAGAGGACTTGGAAAAGATAAAGCCAATGACACAGGCGAGAGCATCTCAGTTTTGGAAAGAGAACGTAAGCCCTCAAAGCCCGGATGCAGAAAGACTAAGTTCGCAAGACTGGCCGAGCAAGGCATCTAACTGGAACGAAGAGATCAGCTGGATGGCAAATTGGGAAGCCGATGAGCCTGAAATGCCAGAAGAAATCCTTAACTTTATTGATTGGCAAGATGACGTAACTGTTTATTTTTGCTATGAAAAATACAATATACTTGAAACCAAATGGTCGGTTTTCAAGAAGCATTGGAAGAACTTTTTGTTCTACGATGATGGCCCTATCTTACTAGGTCGCCGTCGTTCAGAAGCACTTTGGTTTGCTACAAATGGTACGGTTAAAATTGGTAACCGTGCTTAAGTTGATCTGATTTAATCGTGCGAGCGTTGGCGATTCGAACAACAGACAAGAAGCGAGCATTAAGTTCGCTTTTTTTATACCTGAAGGTCATGGGGAATACCCACTGTCTGAGCTCAATTAAACATGAGCGGTTCCACTTTTTAAAGTGGGCAAATTACGAAATTGAGATCGCTATCTCATTGGGTTAGTTGAAGTTTTGTGTGTTTGAGCTATCTTAATATTACTGCCTTAGTGGAGGTGAAGTATTATGATTTGGGATACTCTCGAACGTGTAAATAAACTTCGCAAGGAAGCAATGGAAGATCCAGAGTTTTTGGATTCAGCAAAAATGCATGAGGAATGGCTTTTAAGCGAAACTCATAATCAATCGAACAAAGGAGCTAAAGAGAAAAAACCGAAAAAGTTATCTGATATTTATGAAAATACGGATTTTCCTATCAATCCAACTGGAACGAAACATTAACAATGATGAACTGCAACACGGCTAAGGCTCTTAACCAAAAAGCGATAAGTCGATTAAACATACCAGCCTTAAGCCACCCATAAAAAAGCCACTTTCAACGAACCGAAAGTGGCTTTTTCTTTTCTCGTTAGCTTCTTTACTCATTAACAACTAAAGCTAATCGTTTTTAAAGCTAGCTATTAATTAGGCTCAAGCCGCTTGGTAATGCATCACCAAACACGCGCTTAGACTCGCTCTCAGAAAGCTCAGTAACTTCACTTACTAGTGTTAACCAAGACTCTGGCACCTTGCTTTGCTTTAATTTTTCAAGAACCTGAGCACGGTAGTCTTCAGAGATATCGAACTGTCGGTCACCCGTCTTACGACAAATCATCACAGCCGCGAAGGCAATCATCTGCTCTTTCTGCCAATTCTGGTCAAGCAGCTTTGGTAACCACTGTTCTGCTTGCTCTCTTGGAATGACGCTGTGTTGGCTACCATACAAAGGTGTTCTTGATGCTAATCGACCTAGCGCCCACCAGTGCGCCTGTTCGAACTGATTATGGTTAATTGCTTTGCTCAAGAACCATGTAGCCAATAGAACTTTATCTTCCACCTCGAGTTGCTCAAGGGACGCTGCCAATCTCACCATGGCTTCATAGCCATTGTCTTGCGCATCTTTCGCTGTCTTAGGGTTCTTCATTGCACCTGGGTGAAGGTACTTCGCGATATCAGCCAAGATGGTCTCTTGCTGTTCTTGATTTAAACCACCCGCAACACGGCGCCAGAATACCCACCAATCTGTCCAACCCTGATGGTTCTGGAATTGGATGTTTTGTTGGTAGAGTCCCCAAATTTGTTCAATACGCCATGAATCGGTTGGATCACCAAAGCCGGGACGCAAAGAGTAACCCGCCAAGCGGAGCCAGTTCTTCTCGTGTGCTTCAGAGCGACGACGACGTTTACGACCTAAAGAGAACGAATCAAACAAATGACGAAGAGTGGTAAAGTCCCACTCTTCACGCTTACCAAGTCGTTTCTCAAGATCTTTGGCCAGCGTTTTGATCTCTTTAGACTCAGCACTTTTCTTGTTGCCGCTGTACAGACGAGAAATCAACTCCTTACACTCATCCAATCTTGGATGAAGTTTAGAGTTGTCGGATTCATCGCCTTGCTTATTTCTGACTTCGAACTCAAGCAACCAACGCTTGGTGTCATCTTCCGTACTCACACACTCCATTTTCAATGTGCCGACTTCGGTTAACTGACAAGCGAGCAGTACTTCAACGCGCTCTTTTTGGTTAGCCTGAAGCTGTGCAGTGCCTGACCCTTCCAGCGTTGAAATATAAGGTGGAAGAGGGGAGAACAAGTCAGCGTCAACATTGACCATCACACCATTTTGAATGGCGGTGTCATGAGCAATTTGATCGTGTGTTGAAGTCAATAGATTGAAACGTACCGGCTCTCCCAAAGTCAGTGAGAAACGACGGCTGTTTAAGCGTATCTCTTGGCCTTCTTCAGTACCTTTGGCAAGCAGACAAAGCGCTTTGCCCATCTTGTTCTTCTCTTGTAGATGCAAGAAGTAAGAACGAGCGGCACCGCCACCGATTTTCAGTTGTGCACCACGGCGTGCTTTACCAAAAGCTACAGCACCAAGGGCTACAGACCAGTCAGGGTGAGGGTTATCTAAGACGGTGATTGGTGCACCGTTCCAATTGCCAAGTAACTGAGTAATACGTTCGGTGACAAGCTCACTGTTGAACACACCACCGTTGAGTAGCACACCAACAGGAATTGCAGGTTTGGTATCATCAAACTCAACAGAGTCTGACTTTTCCAATGCGGCTTTAGATACTTGCTGGTGGGTCGCTAGGAATTCGGCAACGTGCTTACTTACAGCAGGATCTGCTGCGTAGGGTAGACCGAACTCTACAACCGCGCTACGTCGTTTGTCGGGTACTTCCGTAAACTCTGAAAGCGGGAAGAAACCTTCTAGTGCAATCTGATGAACTTCTTGTTTGGTTAAACCAATACTCTTCGTTCCGCTAAGCAGTTTTGAACCGCTGCCCAGCATGGTGATCTTCACATCGTCTGGCGCATTAGCAGAAAGCAGGCTCTCTTTTGCCGCACGTGTTTGCTGAATCAGTTTGGTTAGGCTAGAGGCATTCAACTTTTTATTTTGATTGAAGCGCTGCTCGGCTAGGTGAGCGAGGGCTAAATCTAGGTTATCACCACCGAGCATTAAGTGTTCGCCCACGCCAATACGGTCGAGTGCCAGCTCGCTGTGACCTTGCTTGCCCGTATCGCTGCTCGTATCGAATTTGGCTTCAATTAAGCTTAAGTCAGTGGTACCGCCGCCAACATCACACACTAAGATCAACGGGATTTGTTGAAGCTCTTCCGCAGCCGTTTGTTGATGACGAGCGTACCAGTCGTAACATACCGCTTGAGGCTCTTCGAGTAATAGAATCTTGCCTAAGCCTGCGAGTTCTGCGGCTTCAAGTGTCAGCTTACGTGCTGTCTCATCGAATGAAGCCGGAACCGTCACTACAACATCTTGATCTTCGAGTTTGTTGCTTGGATTACGGTAGTTCCATGCTTGGCGAATGTGATTCAGGTAGCTCGCACTCGCGACAACTGGCGATACTTTATCGACATCCGCTGCGCCTGCCCAAGGCAGAATGTCGGAGTTACGATCAACCGCTTGGTGTGATAACCAGCTTTTAGCACTCGACACTTGGCGACCTTCAACCTTAGCACCCAATTCACGGGCCCATTCTCCAACGATAACGTTTTTTATATCGCCTTCAACTGGGCTTGGTTCCCACGGCATAGTCAGGTCAGAAGGGGAGATCTGACCTTGTGCGGGGTGGTAACGAAATGATGGTAGTAGAGGCTTGCGAACCACTTCACCGGGGCCGATGAGTTGGTCAATATCGAAAAGAGAAACGGGAGCATGTTGTAGGTCGTCGTTGATTTCACAGTAAGCGACAACAGTATTGGTTGTGCCTAAGTCAATGCCGACTAAAAAACGAGGAGATGCCATACAAAACCTTATTCTGCCAAAGTGATGACCAGTTAATGGATAGTCTTGGTCTTATTATTGTCTTTGGAATGCTTTTAATACAGGGCTAGGGAATCGCATTGATAAAGTAACGGCACCCGTTAAGGTGCCGTTGATTCATTATGCTTGTTCGTTTGAGTCGTTATTCGAGTCTTCACGAACATCGAACTCAACGTGCCATTTCTGACCATTGTCAGTGGCAATCGCTTCTAGGTATAACGTGCCTAATTCAGTAACACGAGACGCCAAAGTCACCGGAACCACTTCACCTTCGCGACGACCTTCAGAAACAGGCAGTGTCACTTGGATTTCAGGAAGCTCATCCAGATCTTCTGGAGTCCAGTGATCAAGGTGCGTACCAGCTTCATCTTCACGACGTGTTGTTGAACCGAAGAATTGGAAGTGAACAGGCTGACCAATCACGAGACCGAACTCTTGGCTAGGCACTTGAACGCTTGAGCCTTCTTCCATACCAAATGGTGCAACACACAAAGCTTCCATTGGAGGAGCCATACCTGGGATTGCTGGCATCGCGCTCTCAATTCCTACGTAGTAAGAAGAAGCGATACCGCCGCGGATACGAACGCCTTGGCCACGACGTACTGCGCCGTAGTAAGAAGCGCCACTTGCAACTGCTAGGTCTAGGTCTAGGCCTGAAAGCTGTTTAGCAAATTCAGCGTCGGCATTAATTAGCCATTCATTGATCGTGTCTGAAAGACGATCTGCAAGTAGGTTAGATTTTAGAACACCACCATTGAACAGTACCGCTGTTGGTTTGATGAAGTCTGCTGCTGGCGCTTCTGTACAGGGCATACCGGGCATGTTTGCAAACGGGTTGAAATCTTGTTGAGCGGCTTCGCCATTTCCAGAAAGCGCATTAGCTTGCTTAGAAAGGAACGCGGCAATATGACGAGTGATCCCCGCGTCTTGAGCGTAAGGTAGACCCATCTGAGTCAGTGCACCACGTGTTTTCTGTACCGGATGATCCGTTACCGCCACTTGTGGGAAGAAGCCTTCAACCAATGTTTGTTGTACTTCTTGCTGAGTCAGTTCTGTTTTCAATGTTGCGCCAAGTAGCTTAGAGCCACGGCTTGGAACAACGATCGGCACAGATTGAAGCTCAGCCTCGTTAAGCAGAGCTTCTTTCGCATCGCGACACGCGTGAGTCATCGCTTGAACCTGCCAAGGAGCCAGTTCTTTGCCTTCTTGAGCCAGTTTCATTTTCAGACGGTAAGCGAGCGCTAAGTCCATGTTGTCGCCGCCAAGTAGGATGTGTTCACCTACAGCGATACGGTTCAGGCTTAGGTTGCCTTCGTCTTGTGTTACTTCAACTAACGAAAGGTCGGTTGTACCACCACCGATATCGACAACTAGAACGATGTCACCAACGTTCACTTCATCACGCCATGTATCGTTGCTGTTATCAATCCAGCTATAAAGAGCCGCTTGTGGCTCTTCTAGAAGCGTTAGGTGAGTGAAACCAACATTACGCGCAGCTTCAGCCGTTAGGTCGCGGGCCGCAGGATCAAACGAAGCTGGAACGGTGATCGTTACATCTTGGTCTGCCAGTTTGTGTTCTGGGTTAGCGTGGTTCCAAGCATCTTTCAGGTGCTCAAGGTACAGTTCAGTAGTCTTAAGCGGAGATACTTTTTCAACTTCTTCAGGGCTGCCTGCAGGAAGGAAAGCATCACGACGGTTCACACCACCGTGGCATAGCCAAGATTTAGCACTTGCGACCAAACGGATAGGGGTTTTAGAACCAAGGTTACGCGCAATGGCACCAACCAGTGCTTTAGGCTCAGAAGACCAAGGCAGAACGCGAGAACCCGCATTCATTTCATGTTCGTGCGGCTGGTATAGAAACGAGCCAAGTTGGCTGCGAGTTTCTACTGTACCTGGAGCCGTCAGTTGAGGGATTGGCATTACCTCAACGCGAGCGTCTTCATTTGTTGTGTCGATGAAAGACAAAACACAGTGTGTAGTTCCTAAATCGATACCGACACTGAACTTAGGCGCCTGATTTTGGTGTTCCATTATAGCTCCACCTCTGCCGGTGCAATCACAGATGCATCGTAGTTCTCAGCAAGTTTAGGCAGGTTCATGTCAGTTGCTTTCCAGCCTTTGTGAACTAGCGTGCCATTGAACGGTGCATTGCCCGTTACATTGCCTGTTAGGCGGATTTCTTGTGGGTTGAAACCTTCAACAACTGTGATACGTGTTTCTTCATCTTCTGTGCGGATGTGAGACAGCGTTACGTAGTCCGCTAATACTTTTTTACCGCCAGTGTGAATAACGCGAGCTGCTGCGCCAACTTCTTCGTCTGAGAATGAAGTCAGATCTTCTTTTAAGAAATCGATTAAACGCGCTTCTTGTTGCATGATAGACAAAAGTTGCATTGCAGAGTCAGTCGGAGCTGTTGCAAGCTTAGATTCAACTTCAACGACTTTCTCGATCACTTTTTCAACTTCAACAACTTTCTCTACTTCGACAATTTTTTCGACTGGCTTTTCAACTTCAACGATTTTCTCTACTGGTTTTTCTACGACTTTCTCAACCACTTGGGTTTTACGAGAAACGGCAATTAACAGTAGTAAAACGCTTGATGCAGTTAAGCCTGCGTGAAGCATATCAAACGTCTGTGGGATTAGGTTCAAATCAACGATCATAGTGATTTCTCTTTAAAATTGATTTAACGGTGTATTCGTCGGTTTAAAGGAATATACAGGTTGGAAAGAAACTCATCGGCGCAAGTCCGAAACGGTCACTTTCAAGCTATAAATATGGGTGGATACTAGCATATTCAAGGCTTAAGAGGTGTATTTAATGTTTTCAAACAAGTGGTTTTTTGGTGTGTTAGCTTGAAATTTAGTCGAGACTTGTCTGGTTATTGGTCATAGACTTAGTGAAATCTAGAAAATGCCCGTTTAATGTGACATTTAGGACTAAACATGAATGGAGCATTATTTCCGTCCGTTATATACTTTCTACTCAATTTACTCCATTTGGAACCTGTATGCCTGACGCCACTGACCCACTCACCGGGGTGAAGAGAAAAACACTCCCATTGGTCGTATTCTCGGTCGGTGTTTTGATCACTGTGTTGTGTTTTGTCTTTGTCGCGCATAATCAGCAGCGTGCATTGATAACGAATTTAAATAGCTTTGCTACCCACCAAACGCTGGGTCTTGAAGCGTTTGTCAATAATGATGTGGCTTACATCGGCTCCGGCGCTAATTTTTTCTATTCTAATGAACCAGATAACTGGGATAACTTCGACCGTTTTGCAGAGCAAACTATCGCCCATTCAAAGAGTCTAATTGCGCTGCAGTGGATGCAAAAAGTATCGGCTGATGAAATCACAACATATACAAAAGAAATGGAAGAGAAATACCCATTTTTTAAGTTGTATACCATTCCAAAACACCAAGAAAAAGCGTACGGCTATGTATTAGATGGCGAATCTGCCTTTATTGCAACTGACGTTTACCCAAACACAGAGGCAAATAATAAAGTATTAGGTTTTTATTCATCTAGAGAGCGTTTTAAATTAGTTATAGACAACATTAAACAAACTCGCGAAGCCAATGTTTCTGACAAGGTACGCCTAATACAAGATGGCTTAGATCAAGAAACACCAAAGGGTGGCATGTTGGTTTATCACCCTGTGTTTGATGGTGAAAGTGACAATTTACTCGGTGTTGTGATTGGTGTAGTTCGTACAACTTATTACTTTGAAAATCTATTAGCTTCGGCTGTAGGGGATATGAATGTCTATATTCGTGTCACTGACACTGGTTTTGAAGCGGAAGATTCACCTATCTTGTTTGAGACTGAAGGTTATGATTCAGTCTTTGGTCACGAGATAACAAAGACTTTGGCTCTGACTAATCGCGACTGGAAGATCGATTACAAGATCGATTCCTGCATCTCTTTTTATGGCTATCTGGTGTTAACAGGCATCGCATTGGTAGGGACAACCATCTCGTTGTTGTTGGCCTACATCGTTAACATGCAAATCAGAGAGAAAGAACGTTTATATCAAATGCTGGACAAGAGGACTGAAGAACTTCGTTTCTTAGCCGACCACGATAGCCTGACTGAAATTTATAACCGACGCGCTTTCAATAAGAAGCTGGATAAGGCGATTGAGCGAGACCAACCTTTTAGTTTGATTGGGTTTGATATCGACAAGTTCAAAGGCATTAACGATGAATTTGGGCACCCAACAGGTGATGCTTTGCTGATTCATGTCATCAAGTTGATTTCTGTGAACCTCAAACAAGGGGATGACCTGTTCCGTTTAGGTGGTGATGAGTTCTGCATCATCTCTAGCATCTCGAATCATGAAGCCTTGAATCGTTATTTAGAGTGCATTCTAAATACCGTGAGTCACTCTCATTGTGAACACAAAGGTCGACAACTTAGCTGTACCCTGAGCATCGGTGCAGCCATTCGTAACAGTGAAGACTCTGAAGAGATCATGCAAAAAGCGGACAGCATGCTCTATCAAAGTAAGTCAAATGGCCGAAATAGAGTCACAATTGCAGGCTAAATGAGCACTTGATGCAACTGGGGTCGAGTTCTTTATTGGGCTCATGTACAATTTCAAAGAACTTTTGATGAAAGAATTGGGCGACGTATGAATCACAATCGAGTGGTATGTTTCGATTTAGAAATGTGCTGTTGGAGCAAAGATGGTGTAGGAACAACAGGAGAGATCATTGAAGTAGGTCTTGCTGAGATCGACCTTGTATCTGGAACCATCGTGAAGCGCGCGCAATATTACGTTAAGCCCGAAAAAGACGAAGTCTCTCTGTTTTGTGCAGAGCTAACAGGCATTACACCTCGCAAGATAGAAAAGCAGGGTCGCCCACTAGAATCGGTCATCAAGTCGATGATTAAAAACTTCGGTGGCCCAAAGAAAATCTATGCCGCTTGGGGACGTGATGACCTTATCTTACACAAAGAGTGTATAGAGAAAGGCATCGAACCACCGTTTAGCGAGTTCTTGAACATAGCCACACTTTATCGTGTTCAAAATAGATTGAAAGAAAAACGCATTGGTCATCGTGCAGCTCAAGAAGCGAAAAATATCGAGTGGGAAGGTCGTCAGCACTCTGGATATGTTGATGCTTATAATCTTGCGAAACTAACATTAACAATGTTGTAGACGAAATGAGCCTGTAATTTAAATTGTTGTAGCTGAATTTTTTAATCTTCTCAGTTTTATCCATTCACATTTAATACCAATCACAGTAAGTAAGTGATCAAACATAGCGTAGGAAAAAAGCTTGAGAGCAAGGCAGAATTTTTCGATA
>NZ_JBFRQW010000015.1:0-33809 GCF_041472735.1 Vibrio sp. 10N.261.46.E11 | reverse complement strand
GTTATTCTACAATCAAAAATTCTAACGAAGTTATCGAGGTTTTTAACAAGCTAGGGTGATCAGTTATTTACTACGATTGGTATAAGTTCTATACATTCAAAAAAAGCGGCGGGTTTATAAGCCCATCGCTTTTATTTATTTCATTCTCCAATTCGTCATTTATGGCTCTAATCTTCGCCTAGGACGTTCAGTTTGGTCTTGATAAAGTCACTGTGGTCGACGTAAAGCAGTTCTGCTGTTTTACGGATCACTGAGTCTTCGATAGGGTCAATTTCCCCATCGGCGTGCGCCACTTCCCACATCGCTTTGATCAAGTTAATTCGCACCGGCTGAGACAAGTCTCTAAGTTGCGATGTAAAGTCATACAGCGATACTGACTGCTTCACTCTTGGTTCTGCTTGCTCTAGCAGCACCTTTGCTTGTTCTTCATCTAAATCCAACAAACGTTGAAGAAGTCGTAGCTTAGCGACTCTTTCAGATTCATTTATCTGATGATCGGCTCCCGCGACTTCGCACAACAAACTCGCGATAGCGATATTAGGTGATGCGCCTTGATTTTTACTTAGGTCCTGGCCTTCAATCAATTGTTTAAACATTGATGTGAGAGAATTGAACATAACGAGCTCCAGTTAAAATTTGTATCGGGTTCCGTAACGCTGATAGCTATAACTACAAGTATAACTATTGGGCCTACGGAGTGTGATCGCAAGCGTCTTTACTTAAAACTGACACTACGGATAGCCGAGAGATAAGGCGCACATCTTAGTCCGGTTCCGGAAAACGCGTGACCTTACCATCACCACTGAGTGTTGTGATCGACTGTGGTTTACCATCCTCATCTAGCCTTAATTCCCCAATCGCACTGCGGTTTGAAAGGCGATAGAAGGTTTGATTGTCTGGGCTTCGTTTTTCGATTTTTAAGCGTTTTCGCTTGGTGAAGTAGTTCAGAATCGAGCGCGGGCTATACAATAGTCTGTCCCACACATCACAGAATTTAAGCAGCGGAGCTGGGAACTGATTTTTGATACCACTACAGGTGATTTGATAAATGTTTGGGCTATTTCGGCGGTACCTAAGCTTGATATCGTAAGCAAAGGAGTAGTGAACATCACCAGAAAGTACCACGAAATTGGTCGGTGTTTTGGTATGGGTAAAGATACTGATCAGCGTATTAGCACTGCCCGGATGCGCCATCCAGTTTTCAGCGTCAATCACTAATGGTTTGCCAATTGTGGTCGCCATCTTTTGCAGTGTTTCAATAAACTTCACGCCAAACATAGGCGCAGCTGAAACGATGACGACTTTATCTTGATGCATCAATTGATGTTGAAATTCAATCAAGGCCTCCCAGTCCATCAAACCTGAAGGTTTATTCATACGAGATTCCGAACGCCAGCGACGAGTTCGGGTATCCAGCACAATGACTTTTGGCGAGGTATCTATTGTGTAGTGCCACTCCTCAAAGCGACTCAGCATCTCAATGAAGGCTCGATGCTTGTTTGGCTCGATGTCGCTAACAGAGTGAGTAGTCGCGGCATCGCCGGTTTCACTGTTCGTTTGTTCAACGTCATGCGTTTGTTTAAGAACGCGCGGTTGATCGACAAAAAGCAGTTTTGCTTGCTCGATGAATGTCTCGTCGAAGCTCTCCGGTTTATTACCCCAGCCCTGACACATCCAGTAGGCCACAAGGCCGTTACCAATGACTTGAGTTGCGAACTGGTTTTGGTCTACGGCATGTTCCCAACCCACGGTAAGGTTCCAATCATCGGTCACATCGTGATCGTCAAAGATCATGTACGTAGGAATATGCGCGAACAGACGCTGAACTTGCGGTAAGCCAGCAATGAAATCATCAATGATGACGCTTTCATCACGCCATTGTTGCTGCTCGGTCGGTGTTAATTTGCGTCCACCTTGAGTGAAGTTATTCTCAATTAAACGCTCTCGATTGACGCATTGCCACAGCGTCGGAGACCAAACTAACAGGTACATCGCGATAAACTCAGACAGCGTGACCAAGTGGTTTTCACAATCGGCACGCCACGATTCGGGAAGAACTTATCGAGTATGGATTCTGAAGCCGTGTGGTGCGGCAAGTACTGATCTCGTTGATATAAGTGATATTCGCTCTCAAACAAGGCGTCACTGCTGTTGATTCGGTTAACTTGCGAGTCAGTCGGTAAGCTCTCTCCCACTAGGCCAAGCAATTGAGTCACTTGCTGAATAGCATCAAGTGTTGGGCCTGCCACATGGTCGGCGTAGATCTGATCGCCGCTCATCATCAGCATATCGGGTCTTTCAGCGACGGTTTGATCGGCAATCTTGTTATCTGCTGCGACTAGGCTGTCTTTGCTTGGATGATGTGGATTACGGCAAGAGCCATGAAGAATGTAATCAGCCGAGGTCGATATCTTAAACTCAACGCGAGATTTACCGTTGTAAACAAGGTGAGGGGCAAGCTCTTTTAATGAGCCTGACTCTGTGTGAACGTCATACTCTAGAAGTGTATTAGTCGGGAACTCGCCTTGTAAGCGGATGAGCGTTACCCACGCATGTGTACCGATTTGAATCGAATCATGATCTTCAAGCGATGAGGTATAAAACGGTTGGTCTGGCTCTACGTCAGAATTACGGGTATACAGTTCGGCTCTGCCTGTCAGAGGCGAGCTGGTGGCTAACCAAAGTACGACTTCAGTTGCAGTCGTTTTTCTTAAAATGGGTCCGGCGAGTAACAGGGGAAGAGATGATGTCGTAGAGGGTTTCAATACGGTACCTAAAATCGTTGGTGGCTAGTCGTCGTGGTGTTGTTTTGTTTCGAGCTTGTTCGTTTCAGGCTCTGTTATGTCAGACTCAGGTGTTTCAGAACCATCTGTTTCAAGGAGTTCGATAACTTCCGAGCTAGAAAGTTCATGACCCATTAGAAATATTGCCAATAGGGCATCGGCTTTGGTCTTGGTATCGGATGTGTCGTCTAACACTTGCTCCAGTTTTTCACGAATCATAGCAATTTCGTGTTCAACAAAACCACGGCCTTCTTCATCCCCTTGATTGTCTTCAGGGGCATTATCGAACTCAAGAAATAGCATGTCGCCGTCTAGGTTGGTATTCACCAAACGCTCGGGCAACCATGCCTCACCAATAACAATATCCGGATCGGAATCTTTGGGTAAGTGATCTATAATGTTTTGTAATTCGGAGACTTTCACAATGCTTTCATTTAACCGAGAATATTCTACATTGTAACGGTCAATGCCGCTCAAACCTAAAATTAGTTAGCTGTTATGGCTAATAAATGTCTATTCAGTAACACAAAATTTATTACAAAGAGTAATTACATAAGAATGAAGCTCAAATATTTACCGACTCTCGCTTCGTCGGGCGTTGTTTTCGTCAGTAGCGTTTTCCTAAGTGCGAATGCGTGGGCCGCTGAAGAGCAAGAGTGGGGCATCGCTGCAATGTTTCGTACGGCAAGTATTCCTTACGACACGTCAGGTGGCGACCAAACGGTTAGCTCTTTTGTTCCAATGCTATTTTTCAAGAACGACTATGTGTTCATTGATGGAACTGAGATGGGTGCTTACCTTTATCAACCCGATGACGAGAAATGGTCTTTTAATGCTATTTCACGAATGCGCTTTATTGATATCCCAGCGGCGGAACAGAACGCAATTGAAGGCGATACGGCGGACTTTGGTGCTCAACTGACTTACCAACTTGATGGGCCTTGGTCTGTCGAAACGGAGTTAATGAGTGACAGTGAATTTAACTTCCACGGTAATTTACGAGCGAAAGCCAAGTATGAAACCGGAGATTGGGAGTTTTACCCAAGTGCAACACTGCGTTATAAAAGTGCTGATTTCAACAGCGAGTATTACTCAGCAGCTAGTGAAACCATCGGGGCAGGTGTGGATCTGAATGTCGGTGTAGAAGCGCGTTACCATGTGGTTTCGAACTTATACTTATTGGGTTCAACCAGTGTGACTCGACTGGATGACAACGCCTACGATTCGTCGATTGTTGAAGACCGTTATCAAGGCGAACTTTACCTTGGTTTTGGCTTTTTCAATGATAAAACCAAAGCGCCAAAACCTAAGCTGAGCAATGCGCCGTATTTACGTGTTGCACACGGCTGGGCGACGCCATCGAATATTGGCGACATCATGAAATTCAACAGGGAGAAAGACGAATACAACAACCAGTTGACCTCCTTCTTCTATGGCCACCCGTTAACCGATGAGATCTTCGGTTTCCCATTGGACATCTATTTAACACCCGGTATCGCGCATCACTGGAATTCAGATGTTCAGTCAAGCAGCACTGAATACATTGTTGCTATCAAAGCGTATTACACTTTCGATTGGCCGACACAATGGCGTGTTGGTGTAGCCGAAGGTATGTCTTACATCGATTCGCTGACTTACATCGAAGCGAAAGAGATGAAAGAGAAGGGTTATAACGGGAGCCACTTGCTTAATTATCTCGACTTTTCGGTCGATGTAAACGTAGGCGATTTGGTGGGTAAGAATGACCTGAACAACTTGTGGTTCGGCTACTCATTGCATCACCGTTCTGCTATTTTTGAAAATGCCTCCCAGTTTGGACGAATCAAAGGCGGCAGTAACTACAACACGGTTTATCTACAGTACGAGTTTTAACGACAACCTGTAGTTTAAAGTTCAGTTTAACGTCATACAAGCCAACTTCCGTTTACGGGGTTGGCTTGTTTTGTATAGCTTTCACAAAAGTGGTGTGATCAATGTATTTTCTGCTTTTTGTATAAACGACTTATGTATCCTTTTTATTTGTAACCTTGCCGTAACAGCGATATTGCCTCACTCGCTCTCTATTTATCTACAGAAAACATGATAACTCTCTCACATGTTTAGCTTAAATGCTTAAAGGTTTAAGCAATAAATTTTGTTCGGGTAATCCCATAATCACAAAAGGTAAATGACCACATTGCTGACAGTGTTACTCAGATGGGAATATCCGTTGTGAAACGTTTATACACAAAGGTCGATACGAGAAATGATAAAAAAAAGCCTTTTAGCTACCTGTACCCTCATGGCTAGCATGTCTGCGTTCGCTGATGTCACAATCACCGAACTTACCGTTAATCCACAGCTCTACCCAGTAGGGTTTGAACAACATTTACAAAGAAACTTGGACTTCTTTGTTGATGGCGTAGGTGTTGATCAAAAAGCCAAAGTTCCATACGACACGATTTTCGTCGATAAAAATGGTCAGATTGAACACGACTATTATGTCAACACAACAGAGATTGGCCTGTACCTAAATGTGCTTGTTGAAGCACATAAAAACGGCAATGCTGATGCACTAATACGTATCCATGAAACACTGGATGCGTTGGCAGGGGCCCCTACTTGGAAAGGTCTGTTCTTCTGGCCTTACGATATTGAGGGAGAGCAACTGAAACCAAACAAAGATGGCATTGTTCCCGCCGTAGATAACGCAAACTTAGCATTTGCTCTTGCTGGTGTAGCCGGCGCTTATCTTGACTCAAAGCAATCCGACGAAAAAGAAGTCGTTGTTAAGGTTGAGTCTATTCTTAAGAGCCAAACAGATGGTTGGTCAGCACTCTATGATGAGAGCCGAGGTCTGCTTTATTCTGGGTGGTCAACGAAAAAAGAAGCGCCACTCTCTTACCATATTGATCGTAAAGCAAATGAGAGTCGATTGGCTCCAGTCTGGGCGCATTTAATTACTAAAAACTCAGAAAATACGGTCCCGAAAACTGCGTTCAATGATATGGAGTTATACACCCAAGACTACTACCTAGATGGCAAGAAGTATTCGCCGATGCTGACTTGGGATGGCGCTTATTTCCAAGGCATGCTTTCGATGATCTGGTTGGAAGAGCGAACATTGATTCCTGATTTTTCAATGATTGAAGATATGACTGAGATTCAAAAATATCACGCAATAAAGCATCAAATTCCTTTTGTTTCTTCAGCCGCTACTGTGGACGATGGTTACGCTGCGTTCGGTGTCCCAGAGCTATCAGAGTCTAAAGTCCGCTTTAATAACACAGATCTTGCTGGTGGTGATACGGGTACACCTCATGCGCTTGCACTTTCTTATATGGTGAACCCATTTGAAGCTGTCAGCCTGTTAAACACAGTGATTGATTACTACCCACAACTCGAATCTCCGTACGGGTGGTATGACGCAATCAACGGTAAAGGTCATACATCAACAAAAATTCTATCTCTTGATCAAGGGATGTTCGTTGGTGCGTTCCTTTCTCCTGCAATCAACAAAGATGTACGTAAGTACCTAGAAAGCAAAAACTATTACGCAGCCATTGTTGACATGTATGAAACCTTTGAGCCTAACAATAAATAAAAAGGAAATGCGTCGTGAATTTTGAAAAAGCAGTGAAAGCAAAGCAAATTGTCAAGGCCATTAGCCTAATCCCGTTTATCGCAATGGCTGTCCCATGTTTCGTGAGTGCAGAAGAGAATAAAGAAGAAGTGACAGAGCAGGCCGAAGTCGGCTTGTGGAGCGACCATCAATACAGAGAGCTTATTCTGGAAACCGAATCGGCCAAGAGCAGTAATGCTCCACCTCGAACACGTGCATTGACAGGTATCGAATACGAACATATTGACAATGAAAATCAGCCAAACGAGGAGCTGCTCCACTATATCTACGCTGATGGTTTTACGCGAGTCACAGACACCTTCAGCATGGGGTATGTATTCAAAGAGATACATCACAGTCGTGGAGGCGAAAGTACCGGTCAAAGTAATTACTCTGAAATCATCCCGAGTTTTTACTGGCGTAAAAATGACAATGTTGCCTACAACCTCATGTTGTCGTACGAAAAAACGATAGGTGAGTGGCACTACGATAAATACATGGCAAAACCTGGGATTGACCTGAGCTTTGGTCGTCACTTTTTACATCTGAGTGCGGAACTAGGCTACAAAGATGAAAGACAAGGTCCGGGAAGTCGTGGTGCGTTTATTGAATCGGAACCTTTGTATCTTTACCGCCTAGATAACGGCATCAATATTGGTGCAAAAGTTATCTATGTCGAAGAGCATAATGATTTTAACTACGTTGAGTTTGCTGTTAAACCATTAATTCAATTCAACTTTGATAACGGAAACTATTTAGAGCTTCGCTATGAAAGAGGTACGTTAGATATGGGCTCTGATCCTAATAACCGCGACCATTTTGATTATGATGTGTATGCCTTGTACACGGATCTTCCTATCAATGAACACTTTTCTTTCTTAGCGGATATTCAGATTAAAGATCGCCATGCGGATCCTGCACCATGGACCGGAGATCAATTGGTTTGGTTCTCTAAGGTCGGCATCGTGTGGAAGTTCTAAGAGATTGATTGAGTCATAGTGGGGTTACACATTCGCTTGCTATAAACATGAATTTGATAGCCCCACTTTTAACCCATTTACACTATTGTTTGGATATATCAGATAGGAAGGTCTGACCCAAATAGTGAGCGCATTTACAAATAGGAATGCAGAATCATGGCGAAAGTAACGCTAAAAAATGTAAATAAAGTCTATGAAAACGGCTTCCATGCTATCCACGATGTGAGTTTAGACATCAAAGATGGTGAGTTCATGGTGCTCGTTGGGCCATCTGGTTGTGCTAAGTCCACCATGCTGAGAATGGTAGCGGGTTTAGAGAGCATCACTGACGGTGATCTGATGATCGGCGAACGTGAATGTAATGACCTGCCGCCAAAAGATCGTGGTATCGCGATGGTATTCCAGAACTACGCTTTATACCCACATATGACCGCTTATGAAAACCTAGCGTTTGGCTTAGAGACAGCTAAAAAATCCAAAGCAGAAATTAAAGAACGGGTAACAAGAGCAGCAGAACTTTTAGAGATTACGGACTTACTGGATAGAAAGCCAAAGCAGATGTCCGGAGGACAGCGTCAGCGTGTTGCTTTAGGTAGAGCGATGGTACGTAACCCGGATGTTTTCTTATTCGATGAGCCACTCTCTAACCTAGATGCCAAGCTACGTGTGTCGATGCGTCGTCGAATTATTCGTTTGCATAACCAACTTCAAGAGTCTGGTAAACCTGCGACCATGATCTACGTAACGCATGATCAGGTCGAGGCTATGACTATGGGCGACCGTGTTTGTATTCTTAATCAAGGTCGTATTATGCAAGTTGATTCGCCCATGAATGTTTATCACCACCCGAAAAATAAATTTGTCGCAGAGTTTATTGGCTCTCCAGCAATGAACATGCTCGAAGGCACTCTGTTAGAGCAAAGTGGCAAAGTTTGCGTTCAACTCAATGAACACACGATTGAACTATCGCAGGGCCATCAAGAAAAAGCGAAGGCGTGGATAGGGCACCGTGTTCACCTTGGTATTCGTCCTGAGCACTTGTCTGTATCTGAACAGGCTCACCACCACACATTACCAGCAAAGGTTGAAGCGAAAGAAGAGCTAGGATCGGAAGTCTACTTACACGTCAACATCTTCGATAAGCCCATGGTTTGTAAGCTACTAGATACAGAACATACACCGGAAGTCGGCACTCACTGCCATATTCAACTTCAAGTCGAGAAATGCCACATCTTTGATGATGCTTCTCAAGAAAATATCCACTACACAGATTCAAAATAAGTTTGGAGTAAAGTTTTATGCACCACATTCAACCTGGACCACACATGAGCGTCGGAAGTGAAAGTCTGAACCTTACGTTCAACGCAGACGGCGTATTAGGCGCGATTCGCAGTGGTCGTTTAATGGTGTCTTTATTCGATACGCCTGACTCAGAAATGGCGATCTCGAATATATTTCTTCGTGTTAAGAGTGAAAGTGAATTCCAAGTTACACCATTGCTTTTTTTTAATGACAAGATTGAAACGTTTAAGCAGAGCGATGGTTCATTGCAATGGGTGACAACGACCGAAGATTTCGAAGCTGTCGTGTCGATTAGAACCGCTGATCATGCATTTTTCTATGATGTGAACGTTACTAACCTGTCGTCACAGCCGCTGACCTTCGATCTTATTTATGGTCAAGATGTCGGACTGGCGGAAGAGGGTGCGGTTAAAACCAACGAATTGTATTGCTCTCAATATCTCGACCATCAAATCTTTGAAAACGAGATGGGCTATGTGGTTTGTAGTCGCCAAAACTTACCTCAATCAACAGGTAATCCACGTATTCAACTAGGCTCGTTGTCGCCAGTTGTAGGTTTCAGTACTGACGGTTTCCAGTTTTTTGGTAAAGAGTTCAAATTGACGGGAGAGGCTGTAGCACTACGTTTGCCTAAGCTCGAAAATCAAAAATACCAATATGAAATGGGTTATATCGCGCTCCAGAGTGAAGAGTTCACGCTGGAAGCAGATATAGCCAAAGAGGTGGTGTTCTATGGTGTCGTAACACCAGATTTTCCTACATCAAACGCTGGTGAATCGATTGAACTGGCCAATGTTATCGCTCAACGATCTGAACTTGCATTTTCGGAAGAGATGGAACGTGAGCCTTTATCTTGTGTGCACCAACCTAAAGGCGAGTACTTGCAGGGCGAAAAGCTGAGCAAGAAAGAGATCACAGAGTTCTTCGGTGATGATCAAACCTTCGCAGACGTTAAAGATGGTGAACTACTTTCATTCTTCTATGGCGAAAGCAAATACGTGACGTTGCCTGAAAAAGAGAAGCATCTAGAGCGTATGACAGGTCATGTGATTGCGTCGGGTAATAATCAAGATTACCAGCAGTCTATCATGAGCTCGACACACTATATCGGCGGTGTTTTCAACTCACAGCTGACGCTTGGTAATACCTCATTCAATAAACTATTGGGTGTGTGCCGTAACCCGTTAAACCAATTCACTCATGCAGGGCAAAGAGTGTGGGTTGAAGTGGAAGGAACCTACCGCGTATTGGGCATGCCTTCGGCTTACGAAACTGGCCAAAACTATTCGCGTTGGATCTATAAACTACTTGGTGGCTACCTAGAGATCGTTTCGTTCTCTAGTGCACAAAACCCAATGATCCAGCTGGATATCACTAAGCATGGCATCGAAGATCCACTTTCAATCAAAGTGTCACACCAACTTGTTTTCGGTAATAACGAAGGTGAAGGCAGTGTAGATATTGTAAGAGGTGGCGACCTGTTCACAATGACAGGCAAGAACGAACTGATTGAACAGTTCATGCCACAGCTGAGCTATGGCCTTGCAGTGTCAGGTTTAGATGTAACAGCTGAAACGATCGGGCGAGCGGATTCTGATTCAGTGGAGTACTTGGTACTGAACGGTTCTCTTGAAAGCCATTGTTCTATCGCGATTGGCGGTAAGACGGGCGCGCTAGACACTACCGCACAATTTATGATATTTGAGGCGGAAAGTGATCAATACCAAAAAGGCATTCAATCATTGACCAAAGGATTCAATGTCGATTTCAGCGAAGATAACGGAAACAGTCAGCGTATCAATACCTGTTTGAACTGGTTCACTCACAACGCGTTGGTTCATTACTCAACGCCACACGGCTTGGAGCAATACTCAGGCGCTGCATGGGGTACGCGCGATGTGTCTCAAGGCCCATTCGAACTGTTTATGTCGATGCAGGAATACGCAAAGGCAAAAGCGGTACTAGAAGAGATCTACAGCCACCAGTATCAAGAGACGGGTACTTGGCCTCAATGGTTCATGTTCGACCAATACGCTACTATCCAACAAGAAGAAGCGCACGGTGACATCGTTGTATGGCCGCTCAAAGCTCTAGCTGATTACCTAAATACCACGGACGACATCAGTATTCTAGATGTTGAACTGCCGTACACGTTAGCAGAAGAAGGTTTTGTAAAGAGCGAAAACAACTTCACTTTAATGCACCACGTACAAACTCAAATTCAGCATATGCTTGATAACCTTGTCCCAGGTACATCGCTCTCTTGCTACGGAGATGGCGACTGGGACGATACGTTACAACCAGCGAATCAATCACTGCGTGAGAACATGGTGAGTGGTTGGACAATTCCACTAACGCTACAAGCGCTTAAATGTATGTACCAAGCACTTAAAGGCAGCGCACATCAAGACTACGCCGTTTCTTTGATGGAATTGGCTGACAAGATGGAAAGCGATTATCACCACTACTTGATTAAAGATGGTGTGATTGCTGGCTTTATCCACTTCGATCGCGATGAAGAGGGTAGCGTTAAGCAAATCGAACACTTGCTGCACCCATCGGATAAAAAAACGGGTATCAGCTACCGACTATTGCCAGCAAGCCGCTCAATCATTTCAGAAGTGTTTGACCCAGAAATGGCAAGCACTCACATGGACATCATTAAGCAAAACCTTGTGCACCCTGACGGTGTTCGCTTGATGGACAAAATGGCCGAGTACAAAGCGGGTAAGCAGAGCTACTTTAAGCGCGCAGAACTGGCAGCCAACCTTGGACGTGAAGTGGGTCTTCAATACTGTCACGCTCATATTCGATTCATTGAAGCGCTGTGTAAGTTGGGCGACGCGGAAGCCGTATTCGACAACCTTTACAAGATTATCCCTGTGGGTATTCAAGACCATGTGCCAAATGCTGAGCTTCGTCAGTCTAACGCGTACTTCTCAAGTTCAGATGCTAAGTTCAATGACCGTCCAACGGCTTATGACAACTTTGACCAAGTGAAGAACGGTGAAGTTGCAGTGAAAGGTGGCTGGAGAATCTACTCAAGTGGTCCAGGCATCTACGTTAACCAACTTATCTCTAACGTATTTGGGGTGCGATTCGCGAAGAACGATCTCATTCTTGACCCGGTTATATCTCCACGAGTTGGGCAAACGAAGATTCAGTTCGAGCTTGATGATAAGCCGGTTACCTTGGTTATCGACATGGTAGATAGTTCACATACACCGAAATCTATCTCGATAAATGGCGAAATGGTTCCATTCGAACTCACTGAGAACCGCTATCGCTCTGGTGGTGCGAAGATCTCACGTAAGTGGCTACTTCAGAGATTAAGTAGTGAAGAAAACACCCTTCATATCTCCCTTTAATAACCTGTTGGGCTCAGCGATGAGCCCAACCCATAAGGTTGAGTATGAGAACGATTCAAGGTGTGAAGAGCTAGGCCCCTAAAGGAAATAAGTGAAATGAAAGTGACCATTAAAGACGTGGCTAAAAAGGCTAATGTCTCCATCGCAACCGTTTCGTATGCAATGAATGATTGCAATCGCGTCAGTGAAAAAACGCGACAGCATGTTCTTAATATTGCTAACGAGATGAACTATGTCGCTAACACTAACGCCAAGCAGTTGAAGCAGCGTCGTAGCTATGCCATCGGCCTGTTTCTAAACAACTGGTTTGGCCCGATTTACAGTGAGCTTGTTAAAGGGATAGAGAAGGTATGTCACCAACGTGGCTACGATCTCGTGGCTTGTAGCATGTATGGAAACGAAGACTCTACGGCCCACAAGTACATTCGAGATCGCGTCGTTGATGGGGCGGTGGTGTTGACCAATTCATTTGATACGGAGTTCCTAAAGTCGGTCGCGGGCCCGGATTTTCCTATGGTGGTTTTAGACCGAGAGTTAAGTGCTCCAGGCATCTACAACATCCTAATCGACAACTTTGGTGGAGCGTTCAGTGCAACCAAAGAGTTGGTGCTCAAGGGTTGCAAGGACATCTACTTCTTCACTGGACCTGACGACTCATACGATAGCAAAAAGCGATTAGACGGCTATATTTCCGCTTTGGGGTATTTCAATCTACCTGTCAAAAATCATCATTTGATAAAAAGCGACTTTACCGAAAAGACCGCTTACAAACAGATGAAAGACATACTTGAACAAGGACGTAGGCCTGATGCCGTATTTGCTGCCAATGATGAAATGGCGATTGGCATACTTCGCGCAGCTAAGCGTTATGAAATAGATATTCCCAACGAAATGAAACTTGTCGGCTTTGACAATATAAGAATGGCAGAGTTAATGATTCCAAGTTTATCTACCGTTACTCATGAAAAAGAGGGAATGGGGGAGCTAGCAGCATCAACATTGATCAATGCTCTCGATGATAAAACCGAAAAATTACAAGCATTAACGATTTTGCCAACCTCCTTAATTTTACGTGAAACTCTGTAGGATAGTTATGAAAAAGTGGTTGATTGGATGTGTGCTCGCATTAAGTTCGCAGATCACACTCGCAGATAATACCCGTATCGAAGTCATGACCCCAGTAGGTAATTACATGGACTTTGTCCGTTCTGAGTTAGTTCCTGAGTTCAAAAAAAGATACCCAAACGTAGATGTTGTTGTTTCAAATGATGAAAATTTAGAGACTCGTATGGCAGCAGGTGATGTGCCGAATCTCTATGCTGGAGTCTTTGGCTATCAACCTGCGAAATACGCAAAGATGGGCAAGCTAGCTTATTTGGAGCAGTTTGATGGGTTCAATGAAATGGTTGATAGGATTGACCCAGTTTTTATGCAAAAAAACTACGGTAGAAACTACTACATCCCTTGGAATGCAACAACGACATTGATGCTCTACAACAAAGAGTTGTTCATCGAAGCGGGCTTAGACCCAGAGAATCCACCTCAAACATGGAATGAATTCTTACACGCGGCTGAAAAAATTAGCCAACTACCTCCACGAGCAGACGGCAGTCCCGTGTATGGCACGGTTTTTTGGAACGAAGCGCTATCGTGGGGAAGTTGGTATTGGAGCATGTTGGCTCAGATGTACTACAACTTCAACGATGGCCAATACGGCCTGCTTAATCGTTTTGGCACCAATCCTACTTTTGATAGAGAAGAAGCTAATTTAGCCCTGTTCTTGGAAACTATGGCTAAAGCGCAACAGTTCGCACCTCTAACAATGGAGAAGAACTTTTTCTCACGCACCATAGGCATGTGGCCCCAGTTTGGCTTTGGTTGGAAAGCCAATCTAACGGAAGCTGCGGGTAAGCCGATGGTTGTCGGACAAGATGTAGGTCTAGCTAAGATCCCAACACTCAACAAAGGTGGCACGTCGTATTCAACCTTAGACGGTCGAGCTTTAATGATCTTCAAAGACAGCGTAGAGAAAGAGCGATTATCTTGGGCATTTTTGGAGATGATGATGGAAGACGAGGTCAACCACAAAGCCAATAAGGCGTTGGGTCAACTTCCTACATTGATTTCTCTAAAAGACAGACCTTACTACAACACGCCTGAAGCGAAACCTTTTGTTGAACAACTGCCAAACGCCAAACTGAACGAACCTTTCGCGCTGTCATCAGACATGGCTGGAGTCATTCTAGAGCAGTACTCAAAGGCGGTAGTGAAGCAGGATGTTTCTGCCGAGAAAGCGGTTGAAGCGGCGGCGAAGCAAGCTGAAAAACTCATTAACGAATAGTGTGATAGGTCTAAGTGAAACTATGAAAAAAGATAACCTCATAACCGGCTACCTGTTCCTTGCACCATGGATTGTGTACTTTGCGGTCTTTTTGATTTACCCGTTTTTCTTGTCGTTCGAGAGTAGCTTTCTAAGCGTAAACATCTTGATGCCAGAGAACACTAAGTTCATCGGTTTAACCAACTGGATTACAGTGGTGACGGACTTCTTGTTCTGGAAGTCGTTGTTCAATGTGGTGTTTAATCAAGTCATCTTTGTCTCATTGAGCTTTGTGATTGGACTGGGTTTAGCCTTATTACTTAACGAGATCAAATTCTTGTCGAGTATGTTTAGGACAATCATGTTTATACCTGTGGTGACCTCGATTACTGTTGCGATGATTATTTTTGATTTCGTGTCGAGTCCTTCGGGCCCTATTCAAAACACCATGGTTGGTGCCAGCCTTCTTTCAGAGCCTGTGTTCTGGAAATTTGAAGAGTGGTTACCAATGCCGATCATTGCGGTATTCAGCGCCTGGAAGTGGTTTGGTGTTCAGATGATCATTTTCCTCGGTGGCATCGCAAGTATAGACAAATCTTTGTTTGAAGCCGCTGATATTGATGGTGCATCGTGGTGGCGTAAGACCAAGAAAATCACTTTGCCGATGATCATGCCGCAGATCGTGTTTGTGATGACAATGAACATTATCAACGGCTTGCAGATGTTTATCGAAGTGTTCATGAACTTCGACCTAAACGGCGGGCCTTATCAATCGGCACTCACCCCTGTACTTTACCTCTACCAAACCGGTTTTGAGCAGATGAAGATGGGTGAAGCTTCAACCATTGGCTTAATGCTCGCTTGCGTAATTTACCTGCTGACGATGATGCAGTTAAAAATCACCAGTAAGGAAGATTAATCATGAATGCTGATAAGAAAAAAAACCTACTGATTTATGGCACACTTTTGATTGCCGCTCTTATTGTGTTGTATCCATTTTTTTACATGGTGATCAACTCATTTAAGACCGGGCCAGAGATCATGCACAGCCCAAACAGCTTGCCGAAAGAGTGGTCGTTCGCGGGTTACATCAAGGTATTTGATTCGGTCAACTTAGGAAGAGTGTTCTTCAACACCATCTTTATCTCAGTAACAGTAACGGTATTGAACACACTGTTCTCGTCTATGGTCGCGTACTCGATTGTGAAAACCAACCTACCTGGTCGAGAGTTTTGGCTGAAAGTAATTCTTGGCTCGATGATGATTCCGGCGATTTTGTTCACTATCCCAACCTATATGATGATGTATGAGTGGAACTGGATTAACACCTACCGTGTGCTGATCATTCCGGGTGCCATAAGTGCATACAACATCTTCTTGATGGTGCAATTTATGAAGCAGATTGACAACGCGTACTTGGAAGCAGCACGAATTGATGGCGCTAGTGAACTACGTATCTTCTTTAAGATCATTTTACCTATGATGCGACCTGCATTGGCGACAGTCGGAATTCTAACCTTCATGGGTGCATGGAACGACTTTATGGGGCCACTGCTTTATGTGCGCGACGAATCACTCATGACACTTCAACTCGCACTCTATAACTTTAAAACCGAAGTACCGGGTACCAACTTAGAACAATTGTGGGCGATGACTACCATGATTGCAGTACCTGTTGTGATTGTCTTTTTCTGCCTACAGAAGAACTTCATCAAGGCATTTACTGGCGTAGGGGTTAAGTAATGAAAGTATCGACAGGATATAAATTGTTAGCGTTGGCCTCGGTTATCTTTATCGCATATGGCTCCGCCTGGCTGAGAGCTTACTCACTATCGGAAAACTACTTTGCATACGCAGAGCAGCAATACAAAAAAGGTGAGCTGGTAACAGCGTTAAAAGGGATGAACAAACTCGAACTCAGAATTGAAGATGAGTATTTAGGTGGCTACCAGCAGGTGATTGAAACTTGGCGAAGCGCAACGCTTGGTCCTAAACCAGACGCTTACTATCAGTCATTGGAAAAGCCTGTATTGATCATTGAGCAATTAAACGAAGAGCAGTTAATGGCCTTTATTGAAATCTACGTGCAGCTTGACTCTCGTTATGTGCCGAGTGCTGCCGATCAACTGCGATATCTTGCAAAACAGTCGGGTGAGGACGCGTTATATCAAGAGATGACAGAGTTCTTAGCGGAAGCCTTCCCACGTTACAAAATGAAAGAGATTTAATTGATGGCCTTGTACAAAGACAGCTTCGCAACTTACGAAGGCAGAGCGGAAAACTTATTGTCTCATATGACACTTGCCGAAAAAGTGGGTCAGCTTTGCCAATCTCCAATGTTGGACTACGACGACAATAAGCAAGAGTATTTGATGAAAGTGGAGCAGGGTGCGTATGGCTCGCGCATCCTTGCTGACACAGCGTGGGCAGGCAATGCTCTGGGTGAATCGGTTGATCCGCATCAGCTCAATGAGATCCAAAAGGTGGCGATGGAAAAAAGCCGCCTTGGTATTCCCATAATATTCGCTCGTGATGTGATTTACGGCCAAAAGACGGTGCTACCAATTCCTCTGGCTCAGGCATGTTCTTGGAACCCCAAGTTGGTTGAAGAAGCTTATGAGTGCATTGCTGCAGAAGCGGCATCGCTAGGCATTAACTGGACTTTTGCGCCGATGCTCGACATTGTTCGAGACCCTCGTTGGGGCAGAGTGATTGAGAGTTCAGGTGAAGATCCGTACTTAACCAGTCAGTTTGCTAAATCAGTAGTGAAAGGTTTCCAAGGTGACGACCCTTCACAACCCAATAAGCTGGTGGCGTGCGCCAAACACTTTGTTGGTTACGGAGCGTCAGAGGGTGGTCGCGACTACGACACCACGGAATTGAGCGATAACACCTTACACAATGTGCATTTGCCGCCGTTTACCGCAGCAGTCGAGGCAGGCGTTGCAACAATGATGTCTGGATTTAACGACCTTGGTGGTACACCGGTAACCGGATCTCGCCCATTAATTCGAGACTGGCTCAAAGGCGAGCAGAAGTTTGATGGCATGGTCGTCAGTGATTGGGGCTCTATTTCGGATCTTGAATATTTCCAAGTTGCGAAAGACCCATCTGATGCGGCGCTAAAAGCGCTATCTGCGGGCGTTGATATGGCGATGACTCACGAGGCATATGAAGACACCCTTGAAGAGCTGGTAAAAAGTAACCCAAGCTTGCAAGAGTACCTAGAAGAAGCTGTTTATCGTGTACTGCTTACCAAGTTCCGTGCAGGTCTTTTTGAACGGCCGTACATCGACCCTGAACTGCATAAAAGCGTGCTGGGTCTAGAGGAACATAAGTGTAAAGCGCTAGCTCTTGCTGAAGAGAGCATGGTACTGCTTAAAAATGATCGTGATCTGCTACCGTTAAACTCACAAGGCTTAACCATTGCAGTCATCGGTCCTCATGCTCATTCACAAAGACCACACCTTGGTTCTTGGTGTCTTGATGGCAATGCCGATGACGTTGCTACGATCGCTGATGGCATCCAAGCAGCAGGGCCAGAGAATAATGTGATTACTGATTCAAGCGTATTTAGTGATGACATGATGGAATGTGCTCATCGTAGTGATGTAGTGGTGCTGTGCGTTGGTGAAAGCCATCGTCGAACTGGAGAAGCGCGCAACATCGCCGAGCTTGTGTTGCCACCGGGTCAAGAAGAGTTGATTGAGGCAATTGGTAAAACGGGTAAACCTCTGATTGTGGTGCAGTGTACTGGTAGACCTGTACCGTCTCCTAAGGTTGAGCAATACGCCCATTCGTTGGTTTATGCATGGCAAAGCGGTACAGAGACAGGAAGCGCAGTCGGTAACTTACTGTTTGGTCACAGCAATCCGAGTGGTAAGTTGACCATGACGGTGCCAAGAACGACGGGTCAAATACCGATGTATTACGGCCGCAAGCCGATTGGCAAAATGAGAGCTTATCAAGAGTACATGCCATACAAAAATGAGCAAGATACACCGCTTTACCCATTCGGTTTTGGCTTGAGTTACTCTCAGTTTGAATATGGTAAGTTGACGGCTGTGACATCTGAAATTGCTGAGAATGAGAACCTGATTGTTGAAGTTGAGGTAGAGAATGTATCTGAAAGGGCAGGGCAAGAAATCATTCAATGCTATATCTCACGTAAGGTATCTTCGACGACTCGCCCTCAACGAGAGCTTAAGGCGTTTGCCAAGTGTCATTTCGAAGGGCATGAGAGCAAAACGGTTAGGCTTGAGATTGATGCTGAGGATCTGAAGTTCTACGGTAGCCAAGCATACTTTATGTTTGAAAAGGGAGAAGTGGATGTGTTTGTTGGTGGAAGTAGTTTAACAATGAACTCAGTGACGGTTCACTTTTTGTAAGGCATTTGGTCAAGCTACAATAACTTATCTAAACTAAATAGCTCGTTTGACGTAAGTTGTTAAAATATAGGAAAAGAGATTGGCTCATATCAATCTCTTTTTGTTTGTAAGAGGTTGTGATGTGAGTGCAAGTATGTATACCAACTAGGGCCTGAGCTTCGATAATTTAAACAACTCGTCGAAGCGGCTTTCCATTCTATACTCTGGCTCACTTGTGGTACAATCGCGCGAGTTTAATAAGTACAAGAATAGGACACGCTGTGACTTCGTCTCCGGAAAAAGCAGACCAAAATAAGCATACTGCGAATAAGCAGAACCATGACGCGAATTCAAACGCGACATCTGACTCCTCTGCTAATCAAGCTAATCAAGCTAATCAAAACCCAAAACAAAACCAAAAATCAAAGCAGCAAGCTCCCAAGACTAGCGCATCTCAAAATAGCCCAGCCTCTCTTCGTAAGGCCTTAAATGAGTGCATGATGCGCGATCGCTTCCGTTTGAGTAAGCGAATTGCTGGTGCGAGTAAAATTAAGAACGAACAAGCTAAGCACGCTGTCTTTGATGAGATTGCGTTAGACATTGCTAAGTCAATGATGACGGCAACTCAGCGTGCTGCGCAAAAACCAACGATTGAATACCCAGAAATTCTCCCTGTTAGCCAAAAACGCGACGACATCGCGAAAGCCATTGCTGAAAACCAAGTGGTTATCGTGGCAGGTGAAACGGGTTCGGGTAAAACCACTCAGCTACCAAAAATCTGTTCTGAGCTTGGCCGTGGTCGCTTTGGCCTAATTGGTCACACTCAGCCTCGTCGTCTTGCGGCGCGTTCGGTTGCCAACCGTATTGCGGAAGAGATGGAAACGCAGTTGGGTGAGTTCGTTGGTTATAAGGTTCGATTCAACGACCAGATTTCTGACAACACACAAATCAAATTGATGACCGACGGTATTCTACTGGCGGAAATTCAACACGACCGTTTTTTAAACCAGTACGACACCATCATCATCGATGAAGCGCACGAACGTAGCCTGAACATCGATTTCATCATGGGTTACCTGAAAGAGTTGCTACCAAAGCGTCCTGATCTGAAAGTGATCATCACGTCGGCAACCATCGATCCAGAGCGTTTCTCTAAGCACTTCAACAATGCGCCAATCATTGAAGTGTCTGGCCGTACTTACCCAGTAGACACGCGTTACCGCCCATTAGGTGGTGATGAAAGTGATTCAGATCACGACCAAATTGAAGGCATCTTTGAAGCGGTTGACGAGCTGTGTGATGAGGGGCTTGGCGATATCTTGATCTTCATGAACGGTGAACGAGAGATTCGTGATACCGCAGATGCATTGAGTAAACGCAACCTTCGTGATACTGAAATCGTACCGCTTTACGCGCGCCTATCGGCAGGTGAGCAGAACCGAATCTTCCAGTCTCATACTGGTCGACGCATCGTGCTGGCAACCAACGTAGCAGAAACCTCGTTAACCGTTCCGGGCATCAAGTATGTTATCGACCCGGGTACGGCGCGTATTAGCCGATACAGTTATCGTACCAAGGTACAGCGCCTACCGATTGAGCCAGTATCTCAAGCGAGTGCTAACCAGCGTAAAGGACGTTGTGGTCGTGTTGCGGAAGGTATTTGTATTCGCTTGTACTCAGAGGAAGATTTCGAATCACGCCCAGAGTTTACTGACCCAGAGATCCTTCGTACTAACCTAGCATCGGTTATCCTTCAGATGACAGCGCTAGGCCTCGGCGACATTCAAGCGTTCCCATTTGTTGAAGCGCCCGATAAGCGCAACATTCAAGATGGTGTAAGGCTGCTTGAAGAGCTTGGTGCGATCGCAACAGCGGAACCGGCTGCGAACAAAAACAAGAACCAAGGCGATGACAAGAAGAAGCTCACCGCGATTGGCCGTAAGCTAGCAAAACTGCCTATCGATCCACGTTTAGCGCGTATGGTGATTGAAGCGCCACGTAACCGATGCCTACACGAAGTGATGGTGATTGCGTCTGCGTTGTCGATTCAAGATCCGCGTGAGCGTCCATCAGACAAGCAACAATCATCTGATGATAAGCATAAGCGCTTCTTCGATAAAGAATCTGATTTCATCACGTTTGTGAACCTTTGGGATTACGTTAAGCAGCAACAAAAAGCGCTGTCGAGTAACCAGTTCCGCAAGCAGTGTAAGCAAGATTACCTGAACTATTTACGTATCCGTGAATGGCAAGATGTGTACTTCCAAATTCACCAAGCAATGCGTGAATTAGATACCAAGCTGAATACAGACCCGGGCAGCTACGATGGCATTCACATCTCTCTGCTATCAGGTCTGCTTTCGCACATCGGTATGAAAGACCAAGAGAAGAATGAGTATCAAGGTGCACGTAACGCTCGCTTCCATATCTTCCCTGCGTCTGGCTTATTTAAGAAACAGCCTAAGTGGATCATGTCTGCTGAGCTGGTGGAAACCTCAAAACTTTGGGGCCGTGTTATCGCCAAAATTCAGCCTGAATGGATTGAACCATTAGCGAAACACTTGATTAAACGCAGCTACAGCGAACCTCATTGGTCGAAGAAACAAGCGGCGGTAATGGCACACGAAAAAGTGATGCTTTACGGAATTCCAATCATCCCGAAACGTTTAGTGAACTATGGTGCGATTGACGCAACCGTCAGCCGTGAGCTGTTTGTACGTAGCGCCCTTGTTGAAGGTGAGTGGGAAACTAAACATGCCTTCTTCAAGCAGAACCGTAAGCTTCTACAAGAAGTGGAAGAGCTTGAGCATAAGTCTCGTCGTCGTGACATCTTGATCGACGATGATGAGCTGTTCGATTTCTACGACCAACGTGTTGGCGAAGAGGCGGTTTCAGGTCGTCACTTCGATACATGGTGGAAGAAGACTAGCCAGAAAACACCGGAACTGCTGAACTTTGAAAAGTCGATGCTGTTCCGAGGTGATGCTAGCCACGTTACTGATTTGGATTACCCGAACTTCTGGCACCAAAACGGTATCAAGCTGAAGCTGAGCTACCAATTTGAGCCGGGCGATGACAACGATGGTGTAACGGTACACATTCCGCTGCCTATCTTGAACCAAATAGACCAGAACGGTTTTGATTGGCAGATCCCGGGTTTACGTCAGGAACTGGTGATTAGCCTCATTAAGTCGTTACCAAAAACGCTACGCCGTAACTTTGTGCCTGCGCCAAACTATGCCGATGCGTTCTTGGCTCGTGTTACGCCGCTTGAAGCGCCGCTGTTGGATTCTCTTGAGAAAGAGCTACGCCGCATGACCGGTGTGGAAGTAGTACGTGATGACTGGAAGTTAGACCAGATTCCAGAGCACTTAAAGGTAACATTCCGTGCTGTGGATCATCGCAAGCGCAAACTGAAAGAGCAAAAAGACCTGCATGAGTTGAAAGAGAGCCTGAAAGACAAGGTTCAAGAAACACTTTCTAAAGTGGCAGACGATGACATTGAGCAGCAAAACCTGCATACGTGGAGCTTTGGTGAGTTACCAAAAGTCTACCAGCAGAAACGCGGTGGCTATGATGTTAAAGCCTTCCCAGCGCTGGTGGATTCTAAAGACAGCGTAGAGATCAAATTGTTCGAAACCGAACAAGAGCAGATCTCGGCAATGAAATCGGGTCAGCGTCGTTTAATCCTGTTGAACGTGCCATCGCCGATCAAATACCTGCACTCTAACTTGCCGAACAAATCTAAGTTAGGCTTATACTTCAACCCATACGGACAAGTACTCGATCTTATCGATGACTGTATTGCTTGTGGTATTGATAAGCTGATTGAGCAGAAGGGCGGCATAGTTTGGGAGCCAGAGCAGTTTGAAGCTCTAAAAGAACACGTACGTGCAGAGTTGGATGACACAGTTGTTGAGATTGCTCAACAGGTTGAAACCATCTTAACCACGGCATTCGCCATCAGTAAGAAGCTGAAAGGGCGTGTGGATCTTTCAATGGCATTTGCGCTTTCAGACATTAAAGCTCAAATAGAAGGTTTGATTTTTAAGGGGTTTGCCACAGAGTGCGGCTGGAAACGTCTGCCGGATATTCTACGCTATATGAAAGCGATAGAGCGCCGAATGGAAAAACTGCCGATTGACCCGAACAAAGATCGCCTTCATATGATTAAAGTGGACTCTGTAATGAATGATTACAAAGAGCTGCTGAATAAAATTCCAAAAGGGATCGCGGTTCCAGAAAATGTAAAAGAGGTGCGTTGGATGATAGAAGAGCTTCGTGTAAGCTTCTTCGCACAGCAACTCGGTACACCTTACCCAGTGTCAGATAAGCGTGTTAAAAACGCGATTGATGCTTGCTAAATGAATAAAGCTAGACGCAATGGCAAGGTTTGGGTATAAATCTTGCTTATTGCATTACTAATTGAATAGTTATTACATACAGGGCGACTTGGTGGCAATTCATTACCACGCAAGGCCTGCCAACAGGACGAAAAAGGTCGAATATGAAAAAAACGTTATTGGCTCTAGCACTGCTAGGTGCATCTTCAACAGCGATGGCTGATTCTTGGTTGTACGGCGGCGCAATGGGTGGTCAAAACTCATTAGGTAATAAAGAAGAGACAGCAATGGGTATCCACGTGGGTACGGGCATTCTCCCATTTATTGGTGTTGAAGCGGGGTACTGGGATCTAGGTTCTTTCGACAGTGTTAAATACGGCAACCAAACACTGACTAAACTAGACGCAAGCACGACTTACCTAGCAATCAAACCAAGCATCGATTTTGGTCCTCTTCACGTGTACGCGAAGGGTGGTCTTCACTCTTACGAGCTTAAAGCGAACGGCTTCAAGCAAGACGAAGTTGATATCATGTACGGTGTAGGCGCAGAATACTTTATTTTTGGTCCACTATCTGTAGGCGCTAGTTACCAAACCTTCAACATGAAAGATGATAACTCAGGTGTTTTCACTCTAAACGCAACTATCCACCTACTGTAATTAATCAGTAAGGCGATCGTAAATAGCGGTCGGATAATTGTTTGATGGGTTAGTAAAACTCATAAAAAATGCCAGCTTGATAGCTGGCATTTTTGTATCTATTGACCGGGTAATCTTTACGGTATTTTCTGACCGTAGACCGTAGACCGTAGACCGTAGCAGTAAAGCGAACGGCTACTTTTTACTGTTTAGAATCTTCTGGATTCTTGGGTTAATCGCTTTGCCGTGTTGGCTTTCGTACTCTTCGCGCTTCAGATCGTTTAAGTTCTTCACTGAGTTAGCGGCAAGAAGGAATTGCGGCAATTCTGTTTCTAGCATGCCTTTCTCATCTAAACGTTTTGCTTCCAAATAGTACTTCTTAAACAGGCCATCAAGCTTGTTTTCAGCGGTACGCTTTAAGTCGTACAACTTGTTTTGGATAAGCCATTTTTCAATCTTGTTGACGGCTGTGCGAGACAACACACGAATGCGGCTATCAAGCAGCTCTTCTTCTGTTAATGAATCCTTTAGAATCCAAAGCTCACCCATTTGCGGAGGCCAACTGTTGCCTAGTTGAATACGCTCATGACAATGCATTAGCACGCGGTTAAGGCCGTCTGAGTCTACAGAGTGCGCAAACTCAAGAAACTTTCCGCTTGGCTCACTACCGTATTGGTATTCCCATTGAGTTTCGTAGACGCTCAAGAAAGAACCGAAAACATGGATACACCAATCCGTCAGCTCCAACTCTGCGGGATCTTGGTCAACAACAGGCACTTGTTGAGACGAACCCGTGCTTGCAGCACTGGGTGTCGCGACTTCAGTGCTCTGTGCTTGAATCACTTCAGGTACTACTGAGCCCGTAGAGTCAGGAGCAACAGGTGAAGCTGGCTCAGAAGGTTGGCTTTTTGCCTTTTTGAATGAGCTGCTGCCTGAAGCGTTCAGATGGGCTAAGCTTTTGTCGATACCCATTTCCTTGAGCTTGTCCTGCATTTCCTGAATATTGAGAGGTCTTCTGCTGTTGTTGTCTTTCATTTTGCTTCTCGTTAACTAACCAGTACTGCAACTTGGATTCGATGCGTGATATTGGCATTAGTTCATTGGCTTTGGCTTTATACCAGAGGACAAATTTTTTCCATACTAAACTATGGTCACCAGCAAGGCCGGAGAATTTAAACGCACGTTCCGCCCATGTTGGAATGATCTCTTCATCCAAATCATGCGTTGAAACGGTGTTGTTGTTCATTGAGCCTCTGCCTTGTGGGCGAGGGGCATGTTGCATTGGCGCCGGAGCAGGCTGAAACTTAGGTGCAGGTGCAGGTGCAGGTGCAGGTGCAGGTGCTGTAGAGTAGACCGGAATACTATTGGCCGGTTGAACCTCAACGTGCGCTGCAGCTTGCTCTTGCTCAATGAGCATTTTGAAAACGTGAATCTCTTTTTGATCTCGATAATCTACTTTCACCTTATCGAGAAAACCTTGGTCGACTAAACACTTAAGACAGTCGGCTAAACCAAACGTAGAGAGAGCACAAAGTTGACCTGCTGTCTGTAGGCACACATTGGTGTAGCCGAATTCGTCAGCACCGTCTGCAAGCATCAATAAAACGAGCTTTTCTGCTGGGCTAGAAGTATTCACTTGCCAAGCTAAATAAGAATATTTGGCGCTCAATATCGTGTTCTCAAAAAAGGTAAGTCGTTGGCACTATTGTAAGTCACCCCTTACCGAATTTATAGCAACTTAGAACAAAAGGCTTACGCTCGAGTGAAATTTAGTCACGGACTTTGGCCATTCTATCTTTTTGTCACGATTCGCTCGCGCAAATTACGATTATGCTAACGACTTTTTATGAATTTCGGTTTGATTTTGCTGATTTGAATGAATTTCTGATTCCTAGCGTTAAATTTGCCGTGTTTTTAGGCAATAACTTGTTCTTTTAGCGATTCAATTTGGCATTGGATGCGTGTTTGATTACTATGTGTAGCTATCTAAAAAAACTAATCATCCGATACGGACACTACCAACTGGTAGATGAGGAAATGATGCAACATCTAGAAGAGATCATTGCTAATGCAACGACTGCTATTGATACAGCAGATTCGTTAGTCGCACTTGATGAAGTGCGAGTTCAGTATTTAGGTAAGAAGGGTGAACTAACCCTTCAACTACAAAGCCTAGGTAAACTTCCACCTGAAGAGCGTCGCACTGCTGGTCAAGAGATCAACAAAGCGAAAGGTGCTGTTCAACAAGCGATCGCAGCTCGCAAAGACGCACTTCAACGTGCAGAGCTTGAAGCGAAACTAGCTGCAGAAACTATCGATGTGAGCCTACCAGGTCGTCGCATTGAGAACGGTGGTCTTCACCCAGTTACTCGCACAGTTGAGCGTATCGAACAGTTCTTTGGTGAGCTTGGCTTTAGCACTGAGTCTGGCCCTGAGATCGAAGATGCATTCCACAACTTTGATGCACTAAACATCGCAGACGATCACCCAGCTCGTACTGATCACGATACTTTCTTCTTTAACCCTGATCTAATGCTACGTACGCACACTTCTGGTGTTCAAATCCGTACGATGGAAAACGGCAAACCGCCATTCCGCTTCATTGCTCCGGGTCGTGTTTACCGTAACGACTACGATCAAACTCACACGCCAATGTTCCACCAAGTGGAAGGTATGTTAGTTGATGAGAACGTAAACTTCGCACAACTTAAAGGCATTCTTAACGATTTCCTTTGTAACTTCTTTGAAGAAGAAGTTGAAGTGCGTTTCCGTCCTTCATTCTTCCCGTTCACAGAACCTTCAGCTGAAGTTGACGTGAAACGTAAAGATGGCAAATGGCTAGAAGTTCTAGGTTGTGGCATGGTTCACCCTAACGTACTTCGCTCTGTTGGCATCGACCCTGAGAAATACTCTGGTTTTGCATTCGGTATGGGTGTAGAGCGTCTAACGATGCTTCGTTACGGCGTAAATGACCTTCGTGCGTTCTTCGAGAACGACCTTCGTTTCCTTAAACAATTCAAGTAATCCGGGGCAGTCAAAACTATGAAATTCAGTGAATCTTGGCTACGCGAGTGGGTTAAACCTGCAATTAACAGCGAAGAGCTAGCTCACCAAATCACTATGGCTGGTTTGGAAGTTGACGATGTAGAACCTGTTGCGGGTGTTTTCACCGGCGTTAAAGTAGGTAAAGTGGTTGAGTGCGGTCAGCACCCAGACGCAGACAAACTACAAGTTACAAAAATTGATATCGGCGAAGAAGAGCTTTTAGACATCGTTTGTGGTGCATCTAACTGTCGTCTTGGCCTAACTGTAGCAGTAGCAACAGTTGGTGCAGTACTTCCTGGTGACTTCAAAATCAAGAAAGCAAAACTACGTGGCGTTCCATCGCACGGCATGCTTTGTTCTTTCTCTGAGCTAGGTATCGACGTAGAGTCTGACGGCATCCTTGAGCTGCCTGAAGGCACAACGCTAGGTATGGACGTACGTGAGCTTCTTGAGCTAAACGACGTAACTATCGACGTAGACCTAACAGCAAACCGCGCAGATTGCTTCAGCATCCGTGGCCTTGCTCGTGAAGTTGGCGTACTAAACCGCGCAGACGTTACAGAGCCAACAGTTGAAGCTGTTGCAACAAGCATTGAAGACACAGTATCTGTTGAAATCAAAGCAACTGATGCTTGTCCACGTTACCTTGGCCGTGTGGTTAAGAACGTAAACGTGAAAGCGGAATCTCCAATCTGGATGCAAGAAAAACTGCGCCGTTGTGGCATCCGTTCAATCGACCCAGTTGTAGACATCACAAACTACGTGATGCTAGAGCAAGGCCAACCAATGCACGCATTTGATCTAGCTAAGATCGAAGGCGGTATCGTGGTTCGTCTAGCAGAGCAGGGCGAAAAGCTAACACTTCTAGATGGCAACGAAGCTGAACTAAACAGCAACACGCTTGTTATCGCTGACCACAACAAAGCACTAGCAATCGCTGGTATCTTTGGTGGTCAAGATTCAGGTGTGACTACTGAAACAACAGACGTACTTCTTGAAGCGGCATTCTTCGCACCGGATCACATCCGTGGTCGCGCACGTGCTTACGGCCTTCACACTGATTCTTCTCTACGTTTCGAACGTGGTGTTGATTCAACACTACAAGCAGCAGCAATGGAGCGTGCAACACAGCTTCTAGTTGAAATCTGCGGCGGTGAAGTTGCGCCAGTAAACGGCAGCGAATCTGAAGCTGATCTTCCTAAAGCAAACGTAGTTGCTCTACGTCGCGCTAAACTAGACAGCCTACTAGGTCACGAAATCCCATCTACAGACGTAGTGGAAATTCTTACTCGCCTAGGTTGTGAAGTTGAAAGCACTGACGCTGGCTGGACGGCAACGTCTCCATCTTGGCGTTTTGATATCGCAATCGAGCAAGACCTAATTGAAGAAGTAGGTCGTATCTACGGTTACGATAACATTCCAAACCAAGCGCCTAAAGCGGCACTTAAAATGAATGACCATAAAGAAGCTAACCAACCGCTTAAGCGCGTTCGTGACCTTCTTGTAGACCGTGGCTACCACGAAGCAATCACATACAGCTTCGTAGAACCAGAACAGCAAAAACTTGTTGTACCTGGTGTTGAGCCGCTAATCCTGCCATTCCCAATCTCTGCGGACATGTCAGCAATGCGTCTTGGCCTAATCCAAGGTCTTCTAAACACAGTTGTTCACAACCAGAAGCGTCAACAGTCTCGCGTTCGTCTATTCGAATCAGGCCTACGTTTCATCCCTGAAGCAACGGCTGAAAACGGCATGCGCCAAGAAATGATGCTTGCGGGCGTTATCTCTGGTACTCGTGGCGAAGAGCACTGGGACATTGCAACTAACACTGTAGATTTCTTCGATCTTAAAGGTGACCTAGAAGCCGTTCTTGAGCTTTCTGCAAACGAAATCGCATACAGCTTCAAAGCAGCGAAGCACCCAGCACTTCACCCAGGTCAAACTGCGGCTATCGTAGTAGACGGCAAAGAAGTGGGTATCATTGGTACTGTTCACCCAGAACTAGAGCGTAAGTTTGGTCTTAACGGCCGTACTATCGTATTCGAAATCGAATGGGCAGCTATCAACACTCGCGTGCTTCCAGAAGCAGTAGCCGTATCTAAGTTCCCTGCAAATCGTCGTGATATCGCAGTAGTTGTTGACGAAGCAGTTGCTTCTGGCGACATCGTAGAAGCGTGTATCGCTGCTGGTGGCGAATTCCTAACAGGCGCTAAACTGTTCGACGTATACGTTGGTCAAGGCGTTGAAGAAGGTAAGAAGAGCCTAGCGATCGCACTTAGCCTACAGTCTGTAGAGCGCACACTTGAAGATGCAGACATCGCTGGTTCAGTAGATGCTATCGTAGCTTCAATCTCAGAGAAATTCGGCGCAGCACTTCGCGACTAATCTCTTCTGATAGATAGAAAAACCAAAGGCCTCGCATTGCGAGGCCTTTTTTTTATTCGAAATCATGTGCAGTTTATTAAATCAAACATCATTTAAAGTTACCAATCATGGAACATGCTCAAAGAAAGCGTTGTTAGATCAAATTCAAACGACTAAGTAATAGAATAAGTATTTTGTTGTAGTAATATCTATGGCATTGATATTACATGCATATTATATGAGTCGTTAATAATGGATAATGTAACAAAGCTATTTATTGGGTCTTCGGTTGAGGGACTAAAAATTGCGGAGTCAGTCAAATCACAGCTTGAGCATAGTTGTGTCAGAGCTGAGATTTGGACTCAGGGAACATTCAAAGCTAATGGGTATCCGCTAGAGCAATTAGAAAGCGCCTTAGAAAAATACCAATATGGTTTGTTTGTCATGACTCCGGATGATCTAGTATCAAGTAGGGGAGAGCAGTTTAATGTTGCGCGAGATAACGTATTACTAGAGCTAGGGATGTTCATAGGCCGCTACGGTAGAAGTAATTGTTTCATCTTAGTTCCTCGTGGAGAAAGTGCCCCTAGAATGCCAAGTGATTTAACAGGTTTTAATACCGTAGATTATGATCCCTCTTGGGCAAGTGAAACAGGTTCTATGGATGCTGCACTTGGTTCTCCAGTACGATCCATCAAACTGGAAATCGAAAAATCTTTGAGCGAACAAAGCAAAACTATTTCTAGCTCACCTGGTAATGACAATAGCTTGAAACAATTAGAAGAAGTACAAAATACAATTTTAAAACTGCTTTTTTCTGTTCCGAATGGTACTAAATCAAATATGATTGTGGACTATATGTCTATTGATAAAAGCTTATGCTTATACCATATAGATCAACTTGCCGAGAATAGTTATGTCAATAGTCTAAATGATGAAACATTCGTCATAACAGATAAAGGGCGTAAACAAGTAGTTGAAGTTATTGGCCTATAATTATTAAGTAGAGAACGTATGAAAGGTAATATACTTGGTGACATTAGAGCCGAACATGATACTAATATGTTAGAAACGTCATTTTGGCAAACTACAGAATATAAATCACTCTTAGAGTCATATGACAGGTGTATTATTGTCGGTAGACGAGGAACAGGCAAAAGTGCTCTCGTACATATGTTGTCTAAACACTGGCAAAAAAGGCCCCGAACCGAAACGTTGATCATTACTCCTGTAGAAGAGCAAATAATAGGTCTGAGAGATGTATTAAAATTGTTCGGAGATAATTATTTACATGTAAAAGCTGGAAGCAAGCTTGCTTGGAGATATGCTATTTATATGGAAGTAATTACTGCTTTAGCAAATCACTATAAACTGAAATCGCACCTAGATATAAATAGCATTCAATCTCATTTGTTAGAATGGGGGCCAAAGAAAAGAAATATAGCAAGTAAAATCAGAAGAAAATTATTAAGCATTTTGAATTCTGATGATCCAAATAAATCTCCAGAATCAAGGATTGCTGACTTATCTGATTCGTTTGACCTTGAGTTATTAGAAGAGGTAATACTCGAAGCTACTGAGAAAGGAAATTTTCAATTTGTTTTGTTTGCCGATAAACTAGATGAAGGTTATACACCAGACGATTTAGGTGTTGCTATTGTTGACGGTTTTATTCAATCTGTCATAGACATTAAGCATTGTTTAGATGATAAAGTAATTGCGTTTGCATTTGTAAGAGATAATATTTATCGAGCAATATCAAAGAATGATCCTGACTTTACGAGAAATATAGAAGGTCAAACTCTCAGAATACATTGGGATGAGTATAATTTATATAATCTTGTTTGTAATAGGTTGAGGTCAGCGTTTAATAATACCACTGAAAACAACACTAAAGTTTGGAACTCATATACTTCGGATGAACTAAGAACTGTAAAAGGTTTTAGGCTTGCATTAAAGTTAACACTCTATAGGCCAAGGGATATTCTTGTTTTACTAAACGATGCATTTCTTCGAGCGGGTAGTCAAGATAGAGACAAGATAATATTAGATGATATCGATGCTACAGCAAATGTAATATCTAACAATAGATTGATAGATTTACATAAAGAATACGAAACAGTATTCCCAGCGTTAGATATTTTCACTTCATGCTTTAGAAATATTCCAGCTGAAATGTCGATATATGAGGCTTCACAGTTAGTAGAGCAGGTGTTAGAAGATAAGGATATTTCAGATAAGTTAATAATCCAAGATATTATTCTTTCAGATAATCCCAAACAAATTATACAAAGGTTGTATAGCGTCGGTTTTCTAGGTATTTATAATGAAAAGTCTTCCTCTTATGTTTTCTGTCATGATGGAAAAGATCCGGAACGTAGCTTTTCCGATGAATCTAAAGTGTTAATTCATCCATGTTACTTACTAGCTTTAGGATCAAACAGTATGGACATGACTCTGAGTGACGCTGAAGATATTCACGATGAGTACGATATTGAAGTAAGCTCTGCTGATAAAGAGTTTAGGAAACAAAAAATAGGCGCATTAATATCAGAACTTAATAGTATTCCTGAAAATGTTGACGAAAGAAGTGATTTCAATCAATGGTTATTGAAATCAATGAAGATTTTGTGGGCATCAAATCTGGTTAATATGAAGTTGATTGATAGAAATGGTTTTTCAAGTATTCTGACGAACAATGTTGCTAATAACAGTGTTTGGAAGTTAATCTTAGAAAAGTATCACTGCAACGAAATATTATTCGATGTTCATAACAAGAGTGTTTTAGAGAAGAAAGATTACATGGATCTTTCCGTTAGAACTTGCTCTTTAGGTAACAAATTAGCATTTATAGTAAGCCGTGATACAAATAACAATATATCAAAAGATACAGAGTTGAAGTGGGTTAGGGAAATATACTCTAAATATGGTTTGGTTATAATTAAATTGTCATCTAAGTTTGTTGAAAGGCAATTATCTAAATCGAGAAGCCCTCAAAAACATGATGATATAAATAAAGAAGTGAATAAGCTAATAAACCAATACAATAATATGTGGTTATCTAATAAGAGAAGGTGATATTATTTATATGATAAGCCGTTTCTTATAAGGAAATTTAACCATTGAAAATTAAGGCCCAATGTGGATTTGGGCTTTATCAGTGTTAAAGGTATAACTACCCACATTTTTAATGTCGTATCCTTGACCCGCCTAAAGCTTCACAGTTTATAGTGTCTATATTGATTGAGAGTGGCGCTTTCTGTGTTCCCTCCAAAGTAAGTAGAGATACACTATGAAACGCTTAATTTTAAACATCGCACTCTTGGTATTTATGGTTCTTGGTAGCATTAGTGCCATGGCTCATGATTCAACGGTTAAGTACGGTATCGCGATATCTCATGATGGTGAGCAAATTGCGTATGGCAAAAGTGGGAGTGGGGATACAGCACTGATCTTCATTCACGGTTGGAGCTTAGACAGTAGGCTGTGGCAAAACCAAGTGAGTGAGTTTTCGGAGCAGTACCAAGTGTTCACTATGGACTTAGCAGGGCACGGTAACTCATCGTTTAATCGCGAAGAGTACACCATGGTTGCGTTCGCTGAAGACATCAAAGCCGTCATCGAGAAAGAACAACTTGAATCCGTCATCTTAGTCGGTCATTCCATGGCAGGTGGTGTTATTGCAGAAGCCGCTAAACTGATGCCGAAAAGAGTGAAGGGGATTATTGGTGTCGATACATCACAAAACGTCGAACTAGCGGTTTCACAAAGCGACCTAGATGCAATGACCAAACCGTTTGAAGCAGACTTCCAAGCCGGCATTACTATGTTCGTGAAAGACTCGCTACCAAAAGACGTAAACGCAGATTTACTTTATTGGGTAACGCAAGACATGGCATCAGCACCGCCAGCAATCGCGATAAACCAGTTCCGCCATTATCTAGGTCAATACGTAACAGGCGAAGCCCACCGCGTGTATGAGAACGTGAATGTGCCAGTGATATTGGTTAACGCTCGCCTATGGCAACGGATTCAGAAGCGAACAAGAAACACATCAAAGATTACAGCATTTACTACATTGAAGACTCAGGCCACTTCCCAATGCTAGAGCAACCACAGCAGTTCAACACAACGTTGATGAAAGCGGTGAAATCAGTGAAGTAGGGCGCTGTAGTTGTTAAAGGATGAATGTAATCGTTGATAGATAAAACTAAGGCCTCGCGTGTGTGAGGCCTTTTTGTTCGTTGGAGGTTTTGCTAGCTACATTCATCTCAATTTGCGAGTAATGATCGCTTCGTTCACTCGTTTATGGTCCTTAAACGACGGCCTCATAGTTATATAAATGCTCTATCAACCACTCCTAGATACGTACTTAGTATCACTGTTATTAGTAAGGGCTGACCGAACCTAGGGGTGCTTTCTAGTGACAATCACTTTAACTATGTGTTTAGGACGTCCTGCTATGGCTAAGAAAATAATATTCATTCATGGTCGCGCTCAAAAGCCCGATAAAGATTCCCTTCAATCACTTTGGTACGAGGCTATAGAACATGGCTTACAGCGAGATTATGGAGACTCAAGTTCATTACAAGCTTTTAAAGATGTCGATAAACGGTTTGTCTATTACGGTGAACTATCAAACACATTGTTAGAGAAACCAACGGAAGACCCTGCAAGTCAGGGTGAGCGCATGAGTGA
>NZ_JBFRQW010000014.1:0-41824 GCF_041472735.1 Vibrio sp. 10N.261.46.E11 | reverse complement strand
TTCCGAAGAATCTGTTTTACCTAACGATAAAACATTTTGATATTCATCAACGAGTGCCCACACAGATTGATAGGTTTAAATTGTTAAAGAGCTTTGCTTATTGAGCGTTCCTTTTAGTAAGAAGCCTCTCTAAGCGGACGGCCATTCTAGCGAATTGGGTTCCAGTGTCAAACACTTTTTCCAGCTAATTTTTCAAAGCATCTTAAATGCTTAATGTCGTCTCGTTACTTAGTTCAAACCGCTTGGTTATCCCTGGCAACGGAGGCGCATTATAGAGAGAATCCCCCTTTGCACAAGACCAAAAACGAAAAAAAACCGCCATAGGCAATCGTTCGGACACTATTCACACAAAGCGTTCAAAATAGGTACTATTAAGCCTTAATTTTGGCTAATCGTACCTATTATTCATAGTTTGATTATTGGTGAGCAATAATTCGGTCGTTATTCACTAATAGCTGCACTTTCTTCTCTGGATTTATTTTTCCAGCCAGTATCGCTTTCGCTAACGGGTTCTCAACAGTTTGTTGAATTGCTCTTTTAAGGGGCCTTGCACCATATACAGGGTCAAAACCAACTTGAGAGATTAGCTTTAGCGCTTTTTCTGAAACTTCGAGTTCATAACCATTGTCTTCCATTCGCTTTTTCAAATGCTCAAGCTGAATAGCGGCAATTGACTCGATGTGCTCTTGGCCTAATGGATGGAACACGACACTTTCGTCAACTCGGTTCAAAAACTCAGGTCGGAAATGTTTACCTACCACTTCCATAACCTCATCTTTAATCCCTTGGTAATCCAATGTATTGAAGTTCTCTTGAATACGAGTAGAACCTAGGTTCGATGTCATGATTACCACGGTATTTCTAAAATCGACGGTGCGACCTTGTCCGTCAGTTAATCGTCCATCATCTAAAACCTGCAATAGAATATTGAAAACATCTGGGTGAGCTTTCTCTACCTCATCAAGCAGAATGACAGAATAAGGTTTTCGACGAACGGCTTCGGTTAAGTACCCACCTTCTTCATAACCCACATAACCAGGGGGAGCACCAACTAAACGAGCAACAGAGTGTTTTTCCATAAACTCAGACATATCGATACGTACCATTGCATCTTCACTATCGAACATAAAGTTCGCTAATGTTTTACACAGTTCCGTTTTACCGACACCTGTTGGCCCTAAAAACAAGAACGAACCAATCGGCTTGTTCGGATCAGACAAACCAGCACGGCTACGACGAATCGCATTCGATACTACTTCGACCGCTTCCGCTTGACCGATAACCCGCTTATGCAGAACGCCTTCCATTTTCAGAAGCTTCTCTTTTTCTGCTTCTAGCATTTTAGAAACCGGGATGCCGGTTTGCTTTGAAAGGACATCGGCAATCTCGGCGTCGGTCACCTTATTACGCAATAAGGTCATTTCTTGCATTTCAGCTTGAGTCGCGAGATCTAACTGCTTCTCCAACTCTGGGATTCGACCATATTGCAATTCAGACATACGGTTAAGGTCACCAGCACGTCGTGCAAAATCCATATCCATACGGGCTTGTTCTAGCTCTGATTTGATATGTTGCGTGCCAGACAATGCCGCTTTTTCAGCGTTCCAAACTTCTTCAAGCTCTGCGAAATCTCGCTCTTTCTCAGAAAGTTCACTTTGTAGCGTGCGCAGACGTTTTTCACTGGCCTCATCATTTTCATTCGTCAGAGCTTGCTGCTCGATCTTCAACTGAATAATTTTGCGTTCTAACTTATCCAATGACTCGGGCTTTGAATCTATCTGCATTCGAATACTCGAAGCCGCTTCATCAATGAGATCAATCGCCTTATCTGGTAACTGACGATCTGAAACGTATCGGTGAGATAGCGTTGCCGCCGCTACGATAGCAGGATCGGTAATTTCTACATGATGGTGAAGTTCATAGCGCTCTTTCAAACCACGAAGAATCGCTACCGTGTCTTCAACGGTGGGTTCATCCACGATCACTTTTTGGAATCGACGCTCTAAAGCAGGGTCTTTTTCTATATATTGTCGGTATTCATCGAGCGTCGTTGCGCCGACACAATGCAGTTCACCACGAGCTAATGCTGGTTTCAGCATGTTACCCGCATCCATAGAGCCTTCGCCTTTACCTGCACCGACCATAGTATGAATTTCATCGATAAAGAGAATGACATTGCCTTCTTCTTTCGATAATTCATTAAGCACTGATTTTAGACGCTCTTCGAATTCACCACGATATTTAGCACCCGCTACTAATGAGCCCATATCTAATGAAAGCACTCGTCGGCCTCTTAAGCCTTCAGGAACTTCATTATTGATAATGCGCTGAGCCAAACCTTCGACAATCGCGGTTTTACCCACACCGGGTTGACCGATAATGACAGGATTGTTCTTAGTACGACGTTGAAGGACTTGAATCGTGCGACGAATTTCATCATCACGACCAATCACAGGATCTAGTTTGCCTTGCTCTGCTCTTTCGGTCAGATCAATGGTGAACTTCTCTAAAGCTTGGCGTCTATCTTCCGCATTCGGGTCATCAACCTTTTGACCACCACGAACTTGCTCGATAGCTTGAGATAGTTTTTGCTCAGTAAGGCCTAACTCTTTAAGTAAATTACCTAGAGGTCCTTTGTCTTCTATTGCAGCGAGTAGGAATACTTCTGAAGATATGTAACTGTCTTGACGCTTTTGCGCCACCTTGTCACATAGGTTGAATAGCGTTCCCATTGCGTTAGAAAGCTGAACATCCCCACCGATACCGCTTACTTTCGGCACTCGGTCTAATATTTCGCTCAATTTAGAACGCAATTGAACAACGTCAATATTCAGCATGGTAAGCAATGGACGAATCGCACTGCCATCTTGATTAAGCAAAGACACCATTAGGTGTACAGGTTCTATATATTGGTGATCACGACCTAATGCGAGCGACTGAGCATCAGATATCGCAATTTGGAATTTACTAGTGAATCGATCGAGACGCATGCCAACCTTCCTACTCTTAGATATGTTTATCTTATGGTTAGAAGATGGATACGGTAACGCAGATTTTCAAGGGATAAGGATGAAGAATAGAGCTGATATGAAAATATAAATGAACTGGATGAGTGGTTATGCTAGTCAGAGATTACTCTAACCAAATAAATGTTGCCTGACGCCCAGTAATACCATCACGACGATAAGAATAGAAAGCATCTGAATCTGCGTATGTACATAGATTCGAATCTGTCACCGAAGTCACGCCAACTTTCATTAATCGTTGAGTCGCAAGTTGAGACATGTTTGCTAACCACTTGCCGGGTTCAGATTTAGCTTTAAATGCTAATTTCGCTTGAGGGTCAAAACGAACAAAAGCGTCCAACACATCGTTGCCAACCTCAAACGCATCTTTACCAATAGCAGGGCCAAGCCAAGCAATGATCTGATTATCTGAATCTAGGTTTGAAAACTTTGCTACGGCATTTTCAAGAATGCCACCAGCAAGACCACGCCAACCCGCATGAACGGCAGCAACTTGAGTGCCTTTGGTATCGGTAAGGATAACCGGTAAGCAATCAGCTGTCATCGCAGAACACACAATCCCCTTTGCAGTGGTAAATGCACCATCCGCATCAAGCACATTCGCCACAGGTTCTAAAACCGTAATGACATCCGTTGAGTGAGTTTGATTTAGCCATACTGGAGCCGTGGGCATCTTCGATTGTTGCTTTAGCCATGTTCGATTACTTTCAACAAGTAAAGCATCATCCCCAACATGCATACCAAGGTTTAACCCTTGATAAGCACCTGTAGAACAACCATCAAAACGAGTCGAAGCAAATGCTTTCACGTTTTTTGGTGCATTCCAGTCAGGGATGATCATTGACACGATTAAATGTCGTCTTCTATGTTTTCGCGAGCATCAACACGCAACGCTTCAGCCATCACAACCATGTCATTTGGCACAGGTGCGTGGAACTCTACTTCTTCACCAGTAATCGGGTGAACAAACTTCAGCATAACCGCGTGTAGCGCTTGGCGATCAAAAGAACGAATCATTGTCGTTAGCTCTTCAGATGCACCTTTTGGAATACGTGCACGACCACCGTACGCAATATCACCTAACAGCGGGTGCTGAAGGTATGACATGTGAACACGGATTTGGTGAGTACGACCTGTTTCTAGACGCAGACGAATACGAGTATGTTCGCGGAAGTGCTCAGCAACACGGTAGTGAGTTACCGCAGGCTTACCCAATTCATTAACGTCCATTAACGTACGCTTAGTTGCATGACGGCTAATGCCTTTCTCAACCACACCACCCGCTGTCATTTTACCAATAGCAATTGCTTCATATTCACGAGTAATACGACGTTTAGCAAGAGCTCGTACAAGGCGAGTTTGAGCTGGAACCGTTTTAGCCACAACCATAAGGCCTGTTGTGTCTTTATCAAGACGGTGCACAATACCTGCACGAGGCACTTCTGCAATCTGTGGGTAATGGAAAAGCAATGCGTTTAGTATGGTTCCATCCGGTGTGCCTGCGCCTGGGTGTACAACCAGATCGCGAGGCTTATTGATAACCAATAAGTCATCATCTTCGTAGACAATGTCTAGAGGAATATCTTGTGCTTCCCAGCGTTCTTCATCTGCAAGTTCAGCTTGCAAGATGATCTCTTCACCGCCTAAAACCTTAACGCGCGGCTTAGTAATAACTTCGCCATCCACTTGGATTTTGCCGTCAAGAAGCCACTCTTTAATGCGAGAGCGAGAAAAATCGGTAAATAGTTCAGCGACAGCTTGGTCTAAACGTTGACCTAACTGGCTGCTTTTTACTGTGTCTGTTAATGTGATCTGCTGAGCCATATCGAACTTTTTTAAAAACCGTGAGACTAATACCCATTAGTATGGATAAAATAGAATAATTGCATCATTGTATCTGTTACTGGTTAGAAAGTAACGGAAGCTTACGAAATATTTAATTCAAGGAATCGACGCCTGACATGAAACACCTTACTTTAACGGGTCTATTAGCCGTATCACTCTTAGTTGGTTGTTCAAGTAGTGAAGAAATAGTACCGGATGTACCGCCATCGGTTCTTTACTCTGACGCCCAAGAATCACTGCAGAGTGGTAGCTGGCTTTCTGCAATCGAAAAGCTAGAAGCCTTAGACTCACGTTACCCATTCGGCGCCTATTCTGAACAAGTGCAACTGGATCTGATTTACGCTTACTACAAAAATGATGACTTGGCGCTTGGCCTTGCGACTATTTCGCGATTCCTACGTTTAAACCCAACTCATGAGAAACAAGATTGGGTTCTTTACATGCGCGGTTTAACGCATATGGCACAAGACCGAAACTTCATGCATGATATTTTTAATATCGATCGTAGCGACCGAGATCCAGAGCCAGTGAAACTTGCATTTGCTGATTTCAAACGACTGTTAGAACGTTTCCCTGCAAGCCCATACGCTGAAGATGCACAAAAACGCATGTTCGCACTGAAAAACCGCCTAGCGGAGTATGACTTAGCAACCGCTGATTTCTACCTGCGTCGTGAAGCTTGGATTGCAGCTATTAACAGAACGCAAGAGCTGCAGAAGACTTACCCTGACACCATTGCTGCTCGTAAGTCTTTAGACATTCAGTTAGAAGCTTATGAACAACTAGGCTTAGAAGACGCGGTGTTACGAACAGAAAAGTTAATTGAGTTAAATCCACTACCTTAATCAACGCCTAGGCGAGTAGTTTACTAACACAATCACTTCAAAATCGCGCTAATTTATTAGCGCGTTTTTTTTGAACTTCATCTTGTAAACTTGATGAATCAAAACATCCGCAGTATCTTCAAAGGGTAACTTTTAACAAAACATCAACATGGAGTGTGGATGTGAGTAGGTTGTTATTATTTATCTGGATATCGCTATTTAGCCAATTGTCCTATGCATTAGAACTGTCCCCATTAAGCAATAAGCCTTACATGGGTGACTTGGATTTACTCAAAACCAAAGGAACGGTTCGAGTGCTCGTATCTGCCGATCTTGGTTTCTATTACATCGAAGATGGCAAACCAAAAGGCATCGTGGCAGAAATGCTCTACCACTTTGAAAAAAGCCTTCGTAAGAAGCACCCCTACCTCAACGTTCAAATCATCCCCGTGCAACGAGATGATCTGCTTCCCTCTTTAGAATCTGGCTATGGTGATGTCGCTGTCGCTAACCTAACGGTCACCGACAAACGATTACGAACCATCGATTTTTCAGATCCCATGATTAAAGATGGGAAAGAGTTGATTATCACCGGCAAGAACTCAAAGTCGATCACCGAAATCAAGCAATTGAGCGGTCAAGAGGTCTGGATCCGAGCTAGCTCCAGTTACTTCGAGAGTGTTCAAAGAGTCAACAAAGAGCTTAACGCACTAGGTTTATCCCCACTTCACGTCCACTTTGTCGAAGAATCATTACAAGACTACGAACTGATCGAATTAGTTAATCAAGGTTATATACAAGGCACGATACTCGATAGTCACAAAGCAAAACTATGGACTGACGTAATGGAAAATATTCAAGTCCATAACGACTTCCCTTTACGAGAAAATGGTCGCATTGCTTGGGCGTTAAGAAAAGACAGTCCAATTTTAAAGAAAGAGATCAATAAATACGTTAAAACATCCCGCAGTGGCACCTTACTCGGCAACGTAATTTATCAAAAATATATCGATAACACTCGCTGGCTAGGACGAGCTCTCAACCCCAACAAAGTCGACAGAGTGGATAAACTCGCTGATGTGTTTGAAAAATATTCGAATGAATACGAATTCGACCCTTTGATGATGTCTGCACAAGGTTTCCAAGAGTCAGGACTTGATCAGAGTAGGGTTTCTCATCGCGGAGCTATTGGTGTGATGCAGGTATTACCGAGTACCGCAAAAGACAAAAACGTCAATATCAAAAACATACATAAGGTGGATAACAACATCCATGCGGGTGTGAAATATATGCGCTTTATCAAAGACCGATATTTTGACGATCCGGCGATATCGCCTGACAATCAAATCTACTTCACTTTAGCTTCTTACAATGCAGGCCCCGCTAAGATAAGAAAGATGCGGAACATAGCTAAAAAGAAAGGTTATAACCCAAATATCTGGTTTAAAAACGTGGAAATCATCACTCGTAAGTACGTGAGTAAAGAACCCGTAACCTATGTCGCCAACATCAATCGTTACTTCGTCATTTACAAACAATTACAAGCTATCAATGCCATCCGAGAAAATGGTACAGCGAGATTACTGAACACTAACGATTAGCTTCCCCCTCAATCCCAGAGCTTGAGGAACAAAGGTGTTATACCAATCACAGTAAGTAAGTGATCAAACATAGCGTAGGAAAAAAGCTTGAGAACAAGGCAGAATTTTTTGATAAGTAGTTATTCTACAATCAAAAATTCTAACGAAGTTATCGAGGTTTTTAACAAGCTAGGGTGACCAGTTATTTACTACGATTGGTATTAGATAAGGTTAAAAACACAAAAGCCGCACAAGAAAACTTATGCGGCTTTTGTTTATCTAATTCTGAAGAAGCTTACATAGCGATCGACATCATGATAGCTATATCACAAAACACTATTGAGTAAATTTCAATCAAGCGCTTTCTATAGGCTGTAGTCTGCCCCTAAAAACTGGTTTAATTTTTAGCGAAGCCTTGCCTCCAAGTTATCGTTTTTCATAGGGATAACAAGTATTTTTCGACAAAAAGATATCAAGACTTGCGTGAGATCACATTTGATTTTAATGCTTATCCCACCCAACAAAAATAAGATCTAGATCACATTCTTTATTCCTAAAAGTCGTAATCTGAAGTTAACCCATGAGGGATACAACAGAGGAAAACTTCTATGAAAATGAACATCACTGGTAAAAATATCGACATTACCTCTGCAATCCGTGATCACATAGAAAGCAAATTTAAGAAGCTGGATAAATGGCAAGTAGACATCATTGGCTGCCAAGCGAGCTTTAGCGAAGAACCAAATAAGAAGAAAAAATTTGAAGCCGTTCTAACGGTGCCAAAAGGACAACTTGTTGCTTCATCAATTCATGACGACCTCTACGTGGCGATCAACGAAGTAGAACAAAAACTAGAGCGTCAACTCAACAAGCTACGCCATAAACCTGAAGCGCGCCGCGCTGAAAAGCCTGAAATCGAAGAGCTAGAAGCTGAAGTAGAATAAGGAAAGAGAACAGATTAAAAAATAGCGCCTCAGGGCGCTATTTTTTTGCTTGACGCTCGTAGCTCGCTTGCTTATTGTGTTTAAACATTCATAAAACAATCACTTTTTATGCACTCTCACTCTTTGTTTATTTTTGACTTCTTTTTTCTTCCGTAAATCGGAGGCTAAGTCGTTTTAGAAAAACAAGTCAAAAACGAACAAGAAGCCTCCCACATTAGGGGGGCTTTTTTATAAGGACACATTTATGACTGACCGAACAATTTCACTAGATGATATCCGCCTTCGTCTTAATGATTTAGACGACGAACTCCTAAAATTACTTTCAGAGCGTCGTAAGCTAAGTATCGAAGTCGCTAAAAGCAAGGTAGAAACATCAAAACCCGTTCGTGATGCAGTACGAGAGCAACAACTACTAGTCAAACTGATCAACAACGGTAAAGACAAGTACGAATTGGATGCTCAGTACATTACTAAGCTGTTTCACACCATCATCGAAGATTCCGTTTTACTGCAGCAGTCATACTTACAAAACCTAGCGAATCCGCAAAGCCGTAAACCACTAGCTCGCGTTGCGTTCTTAGGTTCTAAGGGATCGTATTCTCACCTTGCGAGCCGTGAATACTTCAGCCGCAAGAATATGGAATTGATTGAGCTGAACTGTAATCACTTCAAAGAAGTCGCATCGACTGTAGAATCGGGCCATGCCGACTACGGTGTATTGCCGATTGAAAATACCAGTTCAGGGTCAATTAACGAGGTCTACGATCTGCTACAACACACAACGCTTTACATCGTTGGTGAACTGTCTCAACCAATTGAACACTGCTTGGTTGCGAAAAATGATATTCGTTTAGAAGACATCAAAACCCTCTATTCACACCCACAACCTCATCAACAATGCAGTGAGTTTTTAAGCCGCCTTAAAGATGTCAGCCTTGAATCTTGTGCAAGCACAGCTGATGCTATGAAAAAGGTGAAAGATCTAGACGGTGATGATGTGGCAGCGATTGGTAATGCATCGAGCGGCAAGCTTTATGGACTTCAACCAATCCAAGGCAACATTGCAAATCAAACTGAGAACCACACTCGTTTCATCGTGGTCGCTCGTAAGCCTGTTGAAGTATCGACTCAGATCCCAGCTAAGACGACACTCATCATGTCGACTTCTCAAGAAGCCGGTTCTTTGGTTGAAACACTGCTGATTCTGCAACGCTTAGGTATTAACATGACCAAGCTGGAATCTCGTCCTATCATGGGTAACCCTTGGGAAGAGATGTTCTATGTGGATTTAGAAGCACACTTAGATTCAGATAATATGCAGCAAGCGATAACGGAACTAACAGCCATAACTCGTCACCTAAAAGTGTTAGGTTGTTACCCAAGTGAGAACATTAAGGCTACTCAGGTTAAGTTGTCTTAACTTTTTATTATCTGTTCCCCCATTTTAACTGCTATAAGCTTTTCACTAATACAAGCATTTGGCCTACTGCAGGCCAAATGCTAAAAGAAAGTAACTAATGGAATAAAACTCGAACTAAGGAATACGCAAAGTCTGTATACTTAAAAATGAATTGGTTGTGTTACTGATTCTCACTCCTATCCACTTCAATCACCCCCACCGTACTTACTTAAACACTCATTATTGATAATTTAATCATTAAATACAAAAACTTAAAACCCAAACAAAACTCTTCAAACACAACATAATCGATGGCAAGAACTCTCGAAATAACATAAACTTGCGCGCTAAAATTTATAAACCATGTTGTGAATAACCATGAAGCTAAGTACTAAAATATTACTTGTGATTGCCCCCGTAATACTGATCAGTACAGCGGCTTCTAGCTATATCATCTATTCCACACAAAAAAACAGCTTTATCAAACGTGAAGACAATGCACTGCAATTAAGCATGGAAAAATTAGCAGGCTATTTTCAACAGTCTCGTTCTTTCCTCAACAATTACTCCTATACCCTCACCAATAGTGACCTGGTTAAGCGTTATTTTATGGTTGATGAAAATGTCGACCACCAACGTGAACTGACTGATAACCTAAACGAAACGATTAAGTTACTGCAAGATGGTAACGACAGTTTTACAAGGGTCGCGTTGCTTGATAGCGATCGAGCTCTTAAATATTACGCTGACAATACCAATGATCCTTTCGCAAAAATGGATCCCAAGATATTAGAGTTCATTGAGCATCAATATCAAAAAACGTTAGCAACTTCGAGTACGGACTACATACAGAATTCCCAAGGTGAAGGGGTATTAGTTCATTATGATGTTATTGATAAAAAAACAGTTTCGACACCAATAAACGATCCACCCAACAATGTGTTTTTTGTGGTTGTATCTGTCTCTCTTGATAAGTTTAATTCACTACGAAAACAGATAGAGTTCGACTATCAAACTAGTTTGTTTTTTACCCCTACGTTAGTGACACAGGGGCGTGAGTTAACACAATCTATAAAGCTAGCACCTGGCCTCTACGCCACGCTCGATCCTGCACCATTCTTATTAGACAACAAACTCAAATCTATCTGGAATGAACTGAGCCTATCCTTTGCCCTATCTGCATTTGTCAGTGTTACCTTACTGCTGATCCTGCTATCTCGCTGGGTGATAAACCCGATCACCCGTTTAGATAGGCAGCTTCAAGAGGTTGAGAAAAAACAGAGAAAAAACATTGAGCGCCTAGGAACAAATGATGAGTTGGGGCGCTTATCCCAACGCTTTTATGATATGTACCAAGAGTTGGATGACACGTACCAACAGACTAAGTTGTTGGCAGAAAATGATCAGTTGACCCAAATAGCCAATAGGCACCAGTTTCAAACCTTCGTGCAGCAGTCGTTGTCAAAACCTAGTTCGAACACCGAAACCTGGGTTCTCTACTTTGATTTAGATAACTTCAAATTTGTGAACGACAAATACGGGCATCAGATCGGCGACTCGATTCTCGTCAGTTTTGCTCAGCGTATCTCCAATATTTGTAACCACTACAAAACAGAATTAAATGCCCACTGTCTGCCAGCCCGACTTTCTGGGGACGAGTTCGTTGTATACATTAATGCTCCAAATCACCAAGAAAATATCGCACATCGATTTTCGAATGATTTACTCACCCCACTACAAAAGGGGTTTGTCACCGAGTCAGGTAATTTCCCGATTACGGTCAGTATTGGTATTGCGACCCACCCTAATGATGGCGATACAATCGAGAAGCTTCTTTCGAATGCTGATACCGCGATGTATCAAGCCAAACGTGCAGGTAAAAACCAATTCGCAGATTACTCGTTAGACTTAGATAAAACCATTCAGCGTCAAGCCAGTATTGAGAGCGCCCTCAGAGAAAATAATTTTGATAAAGAGTTTAAGCTCGTTTACATGCCTTATATGGACTCAACAGGAAGTTATATTATTGGTGTAGAAGTGCTATTACGTTGGCACTCAAAACACCTTGGTTTAGTGCCACCCGATGAATTCATTCCTATCGCCGAACAAACCGGATTATTTGAAATAATTGATCGCTGGGTTATCCAGAATGCATTTGCTTCATTCCATCAACTTCAAGCTCAATTCGATCACTCTATTCAGCTATCGATTAACTTATCTTCAGCCGGGATTAAAACCACTCACCTTGCTGATTTCATCAAAGAGCATGCGAAAATCAATCAGATTCCGCCCAATTTGATCGATTTTGAAATCACAGAAACCTTTTACTCAAACTCTCAGGGGTTCCCATTACTTAACCAGTTATCATACATGGGCTATAGATTAGCAATCGACGACTTTGGTTCTGGTTACACCTCGATCACTCAACTGGTTCAATACCCAACTCAGAAGATTAAATTGGATAAAACCTTTTTGGACACCTTGATTGAGACAGATAACCAGAACATAGTGAAACCCATTATCGGGCTATGCCATGCTCAAGGGAAAAAGGTCACAGCCGAAGGAATTGAAACTCAATGCATGCATCAGTGGTTACAAGATGCGCAGTGCGATATGCTGCAAGGCTATTATTTTGGTAAGCCTATGCCATTAGAAGAGCTGACGGAATGGTACCGACAGCATCAACTCAATTTTATCGATAATAAAAAGAATCAACCACATGAAATCTGTAATCATCGCATCGCTGAATCCAGCTAAAATTAGCGCCGTTAAAAGTGCATTCTTATCTGCTTTTCCTGATACTGAATTTGACTTCAAAGGCATCAGCGTCCCTAGTGGCGTTGCCGATCAACCCATGAGTAATGAAGAAACCTATCAAGGAGCGGTAAACCGCGCGCACAACGCAACTCAAGCTCAACCTGATGCGGATTTTCATGTTGGATTAGAGTCTGGAATCGAAGGAAAGGTTACATTTGCTTGGATGGTCGTTGAAGCAAACGGTCAGCGCGGAGAATCTCGATCTGCAAGCTTGATGCTGCCACCTGTTGTACTTGATAAACTCCAGCATGCGAATGAGCTAGGGGATGTAATGGATGATGTGTTTGGCACAGATAATATCAAACAAAAAGGCGGGGCGATTGGCCTACTAACGCATAACCAACTAACACGCAGCTCTGTCTATCATCAGGCTTTAATTTTAGCGCTGATCCCATTTGTGAATCCAGAGCACTTTCCTATCTAGATCTTCGCTAAACTTCGAAAGCCTCAGAGAACAATCACCAGAAATAAAAAACGCTAACATTCAGTTAGCGTTTTTATCGAATTCATAGCCACACTATTCAGCGGTTGCTTAACTCAGTTATTGTTTGAGCAAAAGGTCGGCGATCACTGATTTCTCTTGTTCAGATTTGGCCTTTAGCTCATTCGAGCCTCTGGTTATCGTCGCGACACCTACTCCCAGCATTTGGCTAACCTGTCGTTGAGACATCTCACCTTTCATCAGCTCACAAAAGATGTTAATTCGAGCAACCAAAGCATCTCGCTCGTCTGGTGTCATCATCATGGTCAACAATAGTTCATGCTGATCTTTTTCGACAGCCGTCTTTACCAAGTCCATCAGTTGTTGCCAATTCTCATATTCAGGTTGTGATGCCATATCTCTACACTTACTTTTAAATTCTGACTTTAAAGAGTCGCTTAACGATTGAAAGCGTCGAACACTTTATACCGAAACACTTAATGTGATCCAATGTAAAAAGGCAGTAAGTGGAAATGGTTCGCACTCACTGCCTTTAATATTACTCAGCTTGGAGAAAAATGCAGAGAGCTTAGTATTTCGTTTTTGCCTCATGGGGCGCTAAAAACGTCCCTCTCTCACCCAGGATATCTCGATAGTAAGTCTCAAACATCAAGATATTCTGAACATAACCACGAGTCTCTTTGAATGGGATCATTTCGATAAAAGCAAATGCATCGAGCTTTTCATTGCTGCGTGATCGCCACTGTTTCACACGGCTAGGGCCGGCATTATACGCGGCAAATGCGAAGATGCGGTTATCATCATACTGAGCAAGTAAGCCATCTAAATAATGACTGCCTATCTCAATATTCTTACCTACATCATAAAGATCATCGCTACCCTGATACTTAATACTATGTTTTTTAGCTGTATACTGAGCTGTCTTCGGCATAATTTGCATGATACCGCGTGCGCCAACAGGAGAGCGAGCCTCTGAATCCATCGCACTCTCTTGTCTTGCTAAAGACATCAAGGTGATTGGGTCAATATCATGCTTTTCAGCATAGAAGTTAAACCACCACTTATGAGCAACCGGGAAGCGTAAGGCTATGTTACCCCACATTTTCGCCGAGATACTGGCCGTTACCGTTAAGTGATTCCAACGCTGTGTCGCAGCATGAGCAGCAAGCATCGCTTTTTGATCGTTGTCTGCATTAGCTAACAACCAGCGCCATTCACTCTTTGCAGCCGCTATTTTATCTCGTTCAATCAGCTCACCGATACGAACCAAAGAAGTGTCGAATGGTTTTACGGTTTCTGCATTGTATTTTAATGTTGATGTAGGGTAATGAACTGGCTTACCTAATTGCTTAGCGGCGGCCACACTGTAGAAATTACGCTGACCCAAAATGTCTGACAGTCGCTTATTACCTTCAGCAGTATCGCCTAGCGCAATCTCAGCTCTACCCTGCCAATACTGCCAGCGAAGCGAAGCTTGATGTTTATCATCTAAGCGCGCAATCCACTCTTTCAAACCCGTCCAATCGGCATGTTGAATAGCTAAGCGAGCACGTCTTTCCAGCAAAACTTGCTTTGATGAACTCGCGAGCATTTTGTCTCGCCACGCCATCAATTCTTCAGAGTCGGTATTGATCAAGCGGAACGCTAGGTAATCCGCGAGCTCTTGGGATTTTTCTTTCGAAAATTTTTGAGCTTTCACAACATCATCAAAAACCTCTTGAGCGCTGCTTGCGGATTTCCTTACTAGCTTCTCGAAACCAAATTCAGTTTGAGCTTGGTAGAATTCATTCGCTGGGTGCTTCTTAGCAAACGCGAGTACATTTTCAGGCTTGTTGTACAGCGCCTTCATCTGCTTCGCTTGAGTAATTGACTCATCATGATCTAATTGCTTAACCAAGTAGCTCATTAACTTACCGTTTCGACTCTCGAACGCTAAAAGCATTCTGTCCAGAATCAGCTGATCCGTTCTTAAGCCCGCTTCATCCCAACTTTCGAAAAGTGAATCACAGTTATCATCAACACCACTGCCACTTAACCAAAGTTGTTTCGCACCTTTAAAGGCGAGATCTTGGTTACCTTGTTCATAATTAGCGCGGTAATAGATACATTGATATTTTTCACCAACAGGCTCTTGGGTTTGAAACTCAAGGATCGTCTTCCACTGTTTTTGAGCCGCCAATAAATCTAAATAAGGCGCTCGTATACGATTGGAAAACGGCAGTGCTTTGTTCTCTTCAATAAAAGCATCCACCTCGCTTGGCCTTCGATCACCTAAGCCCAATAAAAAGGCGCGATAGTCAGTATAAGGTGTTAACGGGTATGTTTGAATTTTGTTACGAAGTGCTGAATAAGCTTTTAGATCACGGTTGTCTAAAACCTCTTGTGCTCTGCCATAAACATCACGCTGCATTTCAAGCTCGGAAGCATTGCTGGCCATAGCCATTGGAGCCTGTGAAAATGAAAACAAAATTGCCGATGCAGCGACAGCAATTTTCGTATTACCAATGCGGAAAAACATTCGCTCTTTCCTTAGTGCGTGTATGAATACGTGAAGTCTATTTACGCCCGACATCACATCAAATGTAAAGAGTTTGAGTGTAAATATTGTTAATATTTAACACATCGTCTCGAAAGCTTATTAAATATAGTTTTAATGACCAATGTGACAATAATAGGTGAGGATTAGTTCAAGAATGGCTTTTCTGTCCTAGGAGTAACATCTTTGAGGATATTGGTATAAAATAGCAAACAATTTTGAACAATAATTAGGATCGATCGGCAATGGCTGAATACGTATATACCATGTCTCGGGTGAGCAAAACTGTTCCACCTAAGCGTCAAATTCTTAAAGACATTTCTCTTAGCTTTTTTCCTGGCGCTAAAATCGGTGTTTTGGGTCTAAATGGTTCAGGTAAATCTACCCTACTACGTATCATGGCTGGTATTGATACTGATATTGATGGTGAAGCTCGTGCACAACAAGGTCTAAAAGTAGGTTACCTACCTCAAGAACCTGTACTAGACGAATCAAAAACCGTTCGTGAAATCGTAGAAGAAGCGGTTTCAGATGTTGCTGACGCACTTAAGCGCATAGACGCAGTATATGCTGCTTACGCAGAACCTGATGCAGATTTCGATGCATTAGCGAAAGAGCAAGGTGAGCTTGAAGCACTGATCCAAGCAAAAGATGGTCACAATCTAGAAACAGCTCTAGAGCGAGCTGCAGATGCACTTCGTCTTCCTGAGTGGGATGCGAAAATCGAATTCCTATCAGGTGGTGAACGTCGTCGTGTTGCTATCTGTCGTCTACTTCTTGAGAAGCCAGACATGCTGCTTCTTGATGAACCAACCAACCACTTGGATGCAGAATCAGTTGCTTGGCTTGAGCACTTCCTTGTTGATTACAGCGGCACTGTTGTGGCGATTACCCACGACCGTTACTTCCTAGACAACGCTGCAGGTTGGATTCTAGAACTTGACCGTGGTGAAGGTATCCCATGGGAAGGTAACTACACATCTTGGCTAGAACAGAAAGATGAGCGTTTGAAGCAAGAAAAAGCTGGCGAAAGCGCACGTCAAAAAACGATTGAGAAAGAACTTGAATGGGTTCGTCAAAACCCTAAAGGTCGTCAAGCTAAGTCTAAAGCTCGTATGGCTCGTTTTGAAGAAATGACGACAGGCCAATACCAGAAGCGTAACGAAACCAACGAATTATTCATCCCACCAGGTGAGCGTTTAGGTGACAAGGTACTTGAAGTTAAGAACCTAACGAAGTCATTTGGTGATCGCGTTCTTATCGATGACCTATCATTCAGCATGCCTAAAGGCGCTATCGTTGGTATCGTTGGTGCCAATGGTGCGGGTAAATCAACACTATTCAAGATGCTAAGTGGCGCAGAACAGCCAGATTCAGGCACAGTTGAACTTGGCGAAACGGTTAAGCTTGCTTCTGTTGATCAGTTCCGTGACAGCATGGACGACACAAAAACAGTATTCCAAGAGATCTCTGAAGGCGCTGATATCATTAAGATCAACAACTTCGAAATCCCTGCTCGTGCATACTGCTCTCGTTTCAACTTCAAAGGCAACGACCAACAGAAGATCATCGGTCAGCTTTCAGGTGGTGAACGCAACCGTGTTCACCTAGCGAAACTGCTAAAAGCGGGCGGTAACGTACTTCTACTCGATGAACCAACCAATGACCTTGATGTTGAGACACTACGAGCTCTTGAAGAAGCACTACTTGAGTTCCCTGGCTGTGCAATGGTTATCTCGCATGACCGTTGGTTCCTTGACCGTATTGCAACCCATATCTTAGACTACCGTGATGAAGGCCAAGTTAACTTCTACGAAGGTAACTATACTGAATATACAGAGTGGCTGAAAAAGACTCTAGGTGCACAAGCGGCAGAACCTCACCGCATCAAATACAAACGTATTGCAAAGTAAATAAGCTTGTATTTTGAACAAAGGCCGCGATAATAGCGGCCTTTGATATATCTGGTTATATGTTACGTATTGATATAGAGAGATTAGTTATGATTGAAAGACGTCAATTTTCACGAGTTGTTTATCAAACCCCGACTGATATATCACAAGGGAACGTAAATGTATCAGGCTCAGTACAAGACTTATCTCTTCATGGCCTACTCATTCAATGCGATAAATTACAGCAACTCAGAACTGACATTCCTGTTCAAGCCAGCTTTAAGCTCGAAAACAGTGATATCAATATTCAGTTAGAAGCAACGATAGTCTCGACCATCAATACCTCAATGCGTTTACGTATAGAGCATTTAGATATTGATAGTATCAGCCACCTTAAGCGCCTTGTGGAACTTAACGTTGGCGACGATAAACTGCTTTATAGAGAGATTGAACACCTTACCGATTTAGGTAATGAGTGACATCTCCATTCCCCTTTTTCTATTAGAAGCATTTAGTTAATACAGAACCATGTCTAAGAAAGTTTCCATTACAATCCCCTTAACCCAAGGGGATCAGACGTTTTATTTCGGTCGAAAAGCCGTACTACTATGTACTACCGCAATTTTTTCAGTGCCTCTATTGATTGGCGGAGCCGCATACATGCACTTTGAGGGCAAACAAGAGCTCGCCCTCCAAGCCGATGATGCACAACAATTGATTGAAACACTGATTGTTGAAAAAGAACAAACCGACTTTCTTTACGCTGAGCAGGTAGAAACCAATCACTCACTGTCTCAAGCATTAACCGAGAAAGAAGGCACTATTCAGTTACTTGGTAAGCGTGTATTTGATGTGGAATCAGTGCTTGGCCTGACCGATGAAGAGCAGCTTACTGATGACGTCTCTTTAGAAGACCGAATTGATGCAGCTGCAGTAGATTCGGCAGTCAGAGCCACAATGTTTCGTTTGATTCCAAATGACAGCCCTATGGCTTATCAACGCATATCATCCTCTTATGGTCGTCGCTCTAACCCTATAACAGGTAAACGCCACGTTCATACTGGTATCGACCTAACGTGTAAGCGTGGTGAAGATATTATCGCGCCAGCAGATGGCGTAATTGAAACCGTGCGCCCAAGTAAGAAAGGCTTCGGTAACTTTATAACGATGCGTCACTCATTCGGCTTCATGAGCTCTTATGCGCACCTACAGAAGTTCAAAGTACGTAGCGGTCAATTTGTGAGTAAAGGCGATGTGATTGCGAGCTGTGGTAACTCAGGTAACTCAACCGGGCCACACTTGCACTATGAGGTACGCTTCCTTGGTCGTTCATTGAACCCTCAATACTTGATGGATTGGACACCTGAGAACTTCAACTACGTGTTCGAGAAAGAGAAAAAGGTTAAGTGGGGTCCATTGGTTCAACTGATTGATAATGTGGTTCGCTTGCAGATCAACCTGACTAACGTGCCTTACATTAGCTCGACCATAGACACCGTATCGAGTGAAGATAGTAAGAAACCTATCACGACTAACTAGTTATTGGTTCTTGAGGGATGTTGATTTGGCCTATGATGATCTAATTGCTTTTAGCCTACAGTAGACCAAATGCTTTCATAGCGTTCAGCACAAACAAAAAGAGCGACCAAATGGTCGCTCTTTTTTATGACTTCAAATCGTATTAACCACGATGAATCGAGTCATGTGCTTGTTTTAGAAGACTTTGGCTCTCTTGCAAGAACTGCTGCGAGTAATCGCCAAACCAATCACTGACTTGATTAAAGCTATCAACGAATTTAGCTTTATCTTTCCCATCCAAGATTTCCAATGCTTCACCGAAACGACTATGGAAACGTCGAATCATCTCAATGTTCTCATCTGAAGAAAGAATGATATCACCGTACAAGTTCGGGTCTTGAGCAAACAGACGACCAACCATCGCAATCTCCAGTCGGTAGATTGGCGAGCTTAACTTAAGAAGCTGATCAATGTTCGGGTTCTCTTTACTTAGGTGTAAGCCGTAAGCAAAAGAGGTGAAGTGACGAAGAGCTTGAATCAGAGTCATACCGTGATCGTGTTCCGCAGCATCCATCTGGCAAAGGCTCGCGCCCCAAATACCAAATTGATTCAGCAACCATTGGTAGCTTTCAGAGCCACGCCCATCACTGTAAACAATCACTTGTTTCGCAAGGCTTGGAACATCTGGACCAAACATTGGGTGCAACCCAACCACAGGGCCTTGATGCATGTTCATCATGGCTTGTAGAGGCTTTGATTTAATCGACGTCAAATCACAAAGAATACAATCGCTTGGTAGGTTACCCAGCTGCGCAATCACACCTTCTGTCAGGTGAATTGGAACCGTGACAACCACAAGGCCAGCATTATCTAAGATCTCATCGGCTTTATCCCAATCTTGGCTGCCAAGGATTTTCACTTCGTAACCAGAAAGCTTGAACATTCGTCCAAACAGACCACCAAGCTGACCATTACCACCAACGATAACCACTGAACGTAACTCTGGGTTAAGGCACTTAAAACCAGAATCTTTTTCACTGGCATAAGACTCACGCATCGTACGACGTAAAATATCTTCGATTAACTGCGGTGGTACTCCTATTTTCTCGGCTTCTTGACGACGAGATGCCAACATCGCGGCTTCACGTTCCGGTACATAAATAGGTAAACCATGTTCACTTTTTACTTCACCGACTTTCTCTACTAGAGCCAGTCGTTGAGCCAGTAAATCCAACATTTGTTTATCGACAGCATCGATTTGGTCGCGTAATTCGTTCAGTTCAACGGCCATTTTATTCCTTACTCATCTATAAGCCCGTGCTAATCCATAAGCCCCCATAGGCGCAGGTTCGTTAGCAACAGAGCTCAAAATGCCCCATTAGATGAGGCACTTAAATTTAAAACTCTGACTAACCTTTCAAACGGTTCTCTAAGAACGGGACTAATTCCGTATGTGCATGTTTCAATAGTGCCTCAGTTGAATCCCAATTGATACATGCGTCGGTAATAGATACGCCGTATTTCATCTCATTGAGAGGTATATCTGAAGATTGGTTTCCTTCGTTAATATGGCTCTCAATCATCAGGCCGATAATCGACTTATTACCTTCACGAATCTGATGAATGACATCTTCGGCCACCAGCGGTTGACGACGGAAATCTTTACGAGAGTTCGCGTGGCTACAGTCAACCATCAGTGCCGCTTCTAAGCCTGATTTACCAAGCTCTTGTTCACATTCGTGTACCGATACTGAATCGTAGTTCGTTTGCTTACCGCCACGTAAAATAACGTGACCATTTGGGTTACCTTGAGTCGTAAGTAGTGCAACTTGACCTTCGCGGCTAATACCCATGAAGCGGTGGCTAGAAGAAGCTGCCTGCATTGCATTGATTGCGGTACCTAAGTTGCCATCGGTACCGTTTTTGAAGCCGATTGGCATTGAAAGACCACTTGCCATTTCACGGTGAGTTTGAGATTCAGTCGTACGTGCGCCAATCGCCGCCCAGCTGAAGGTATCTGCTAGGTATTGCGGACTGATTGGGTCTAGCGCTTCCGTCGCTAGTGGGATTTCCATCTCAGCAAGTTCAACAAGTAACTCACGACCAACATGCAGACCATGCTCAATATCGAAAGTGCCATCTAGATGAGGGTCATTAATCAAACCTTTCCAGCCAACAGTAGTACGAGGCTTTTCAAAGTAAACACGCATTACAATATACAGTTGATCGCTCAGTTCTTCAGAAAGTGCTTTTAGGCGTTTCGCGTACTCTTTCGCAGCTTCAATGTCATGGATAGAACATGGACCACATACAACAAGCATACGATGATCTTTCTTATGAATGATGTTTGCGATAGTTTGACGAGACTCTTGAATGAAACGACGAGCATTATCACTCAAAGGCAGTTTTGCTTTTAACTCCTCAGGAGTAATCAGTACCTGTTCGTCGATGATATTGACATTGCTTAATTCACTTTTCTGCATAACTCAACCTGTATATTTATTTTTACACCCAACATTTCCATTTGGGCTGACAATCTTTAAAAACACAATAACAGCTACAAAAACGATTGCAAGTGTAAACAATAAAAAACATTTACTGTAAATTAAAATTTACACACCTTCTTTAATTCACTCTGATACACAAACCAGCTTAAACTACACCTCACACATACAAAAAAGGCGATATTTCTCATATCGCCTTCTTCAAACTTATAGAGTGTTTATTTATCACCCAGCGTTTAACATTCGCTTAATTTGCTCTGAGGCCTCTTTCCATCGACTATCCGAGTGAAGCGTCGATAAATCAAAGCTGTGCTTTTTAAGCAATGAGTTGGCTAAAGGCACCTCTTGAATCGCTAAATGATCAAGAGCCTCAATTTGTGCATCTCGCTTATTACACATCAGCACCATGTCACAGCCCGCATTCAAGGCCGCTTTCGCTCTGTCGGCTGGTCCGCCCATAATAGCAGCACCTTCCATGGTTAAGTCGTCCGAGAATATTAGGCCTTTAAAGCCAAGTTTTTGTCTCAATACTTTCTGTAGCCAATACTGAGAGCCACTTGCTGGTTGATCATCATAATGAGAGAACACCACATGTGCAGGCATCATAGCATCCAATATTCCGGCTTCAATTTGCGCCTTGAAAATGGCCATGTCGGTTTCAAAGATGTCGCCTCTAGGGTCATATGGCGTCTCTAAGTGTGAGTCAGCAATTACGCCACCGTGTCCAGGGAAGTGCTTTCCTGTTGTCGCCATGCCGACCGACTTCATGCCTTTGATGAACGCGCTGCTATGACGAACGATGGTATCAATATCTTCACCAAACGCTCGGCTACCAATCGCTTTACAGTCGTGGCCTTTGTCTAATACCGGCGCAAAGCTCAGATCGATATCATGGGCAATCAATTCCGCCGCCATCAACCAACCGGCTTGTTCTGCTAACTGTTCGCCATGATTTTTAGTCGCGAACTCTTGAGCTGCGGGGATAATTGAAAAGCCATCGCGAAAACGCTGAACTCGGCCACCTTCTTGGTCAACGCCAATCAAAATAGGACGTTTCGCTACCTTGCGGATCTCTTTGTTTAACGCCGAAAGCTGTTTGCTATCGTGGTAGTTTCGAGCAAATAAGATGAGACCACCAACGGTTGGGTGCTCTAAAATTTCTCTGTCTTCAGCAGTTAGCTCATAGCCCGCAACATCTACCCACAACGGTCCCATATTTATCCCTTATTAAACCTAATTTCATAAACTTCCCGAGATTATTCTCTTTAAATTTGCTTTACAATGTTTTTAAATCAATCTGTGGAAGACTTTAAGAATGCAGTGCAAGAGCTTAGGAATGGATCGTAAAGAACTGTATATCGGTGTGATGTCGGGGACGAGTATGGACGGTGTTGATACCGCCTTAGTGTCGATTGAAGATTCGCGCATCACATTGCTCGCTCATGATGAGTTCCCAATGCCTGATGATCTCAAAGCGCGTCTGCTTGAAGTTTGTATTGGTCAGAAAACGGATTTGATTGCGATTGGCGAACTAGACCACCAGCTTGGTCATCTATTTGCTGATGCGGTTTTGCAACTTCTCGACAAGTCAGATACGCCTGCATCTTCTGTGACTGCGATTGGGAACCATGGCCAAACAGTATTCCACCAGCCAACCGGTAATTCGCCATTTACCATGCAATTGGGTGACGCCAATATCATTGCCGCTAAAACACAGATTCAAACAGTAGCCGATTTCAGACGCAAAGACATGGCGCTTGGCGGACAAGGTGCGCCATTAGTACCAGCGTTTCACCATACGATTTTTCACCCGCGAGACAGCTCGGTTGTAGTCTTGAATATTGGTGGTATCTCGAATATTTCAGTGCTGCGCCCGAATCAGCCTACTCTTGGTTATGATACAGGCCCCGGCAACATGTTGATGGATGCTTGGGTAGATAAACACACGGGTGAGAAGTTTGACCGTGATGCGCAATTCGCACTTAAAGGCCAACTCAATCAAGCCTTGCTCGAACTGCTGTTGAACGAATCTTATCTATCTCAAGTGCCACCGAAAAGCACTGGCAGGGAGCTATTTAATCTACCGTGGTTAGAGCAACAATTAACAGAATTTAAAGACCTTGCAGCAGAAGATGTTCAGCACACACTTTGTGAATACACTGCATTGACGATAGTGGATGAAGTGGAGACTTATCGCTTGGGTAACCAACCTGCGCTCTATGTGTGTGGCGGGGGTACGAGAAATCCACTGTTGATGAAGAGACTGTCTGAACTGCTGCCTGGCTGGGAGGTTGAGTCAACCACCAGTAAAGGCGTTGATGCCGATTATATGGAAGCTATGGCCTTTGCGTGGCTTGCTCAACGTCATGTTCATCAACTGCCAAGCAATTTACCAGAAGTGACTGGCGCGAGCAGAGCGGCCTCTCTAGGCGTTCTTTATCGTGCAGATTAACTTGATAGCCGTGCTAACTTAGTAACAATACTGACTTCGCGATACTGTCTAAAAAAATTTTAGAATCACCATTTAAGGATCATTATGAGTAACGACGCTCTCATATCAGCGCTCTCGCACCTCGTTTCGGAGGGGAGAAACCCTGACACTATGGATATTGATCTACTCACCTCTTTCGAAGTGGTCGAAAAGATTAACCTACAAGATAAACAGGTACCACTGGCGATCGAAGCCGAATTGCCACAGATCGCGAAAGCGGTTGATAAAATCGCTCACGCTTTTCAAAACGGCGGCCGACTGATTTATATGGGTGCGGGTACCAGTGGTCGATTAGGTGTATTAGACGCATCAGAATGCCCACCGACTTTCGGTGTTTCAGACAAAATGGTTATCGGCTTAATCGCTGGCGGACCAGAAGCGATTTTAAAAGCCAAAGAGGGAGCAGAAGATTCGCTGACTCTCGGTATTGAAGACCTGAAAGCCATTCAATTTACAGAAAATGATGTCGTGGTAGGCATCGCAGCAAGCGGTCGTACACCTTACGTGATTGGTGCGCTTAATTACGCGAATCAGCTTGGTGCGGTGACGGTTGCGCTGTCTTGTAATCCAGATTCACCGATAGCTGAGATCGCTCAAATCGCGATAAGCCCAGTGGTTGGCCCAGAGGCCTTGACTGGATCAACACGACTCAAATCAGGGACCGCACAAAAATTGGTGCTAAATATGCTGACGACTGCGAGCATGATTCGTATCGGTAAGAGCTACCAAAATCTGATGGTCGACGTAAAAGCGACCAATGAAAAGTTAGTTGCCCGCGCTGCTCGTATCGTTATTCAAGCAACAGAGTGTGATAAGGCACTGGCAGTCTCGACACTTAAAACAACTGATTACGATGTGAAGTTATCGATTTTGATGATTCTAACAGGGCTAGATTTAGAATTGGCCAAAGCTCAGCTTGATAAGCAAAATGGCTTCCTGAGAAAAGCAGTCGAGAATAATCAGTAATCTCAATTCTGTTTGTAGCTTCTCATTTAGAGAGTGACTTTAACGACATACAAAAAGACCAGTACACATGCGGTACTGGTCTTTTTTAGTTTTAATTTATTATCGCTAGCTTGGGCTTAATAGTCGTTTGAGAACTCATCCCAGCCACGTTGCCATTCCATACGGAAACGTTGAGCGTCTTCCGTACCAGAACACACGCCTTCATACACCTGACCAGATAAACCAATTTGATAAGCATGGTTCGGATTACAATATTCCGTCACACCTAAATGGTAACCTTCTGTATAGCTAGCTTGATCGACTCCGCCAAGCTCGGCCATATCTGAATAAGAACGCTGAGTGTGGCCTTTAATACCATCACGATAACCAATCTCTTGCCAATTGCCTTCGGCCGCTAAATCTTGAACATTGGCGCTGCATCCTGCAAGGCTAAATGCCACGGCGAATAGTGCGATTATTTTTTTCATTTCAATCCTTTATATTGTTACTTCACCACTTCCTGACGAAGCGCTGCCTTTGTGGCGATTCTCCGCTGAACACTGACTGATGTCCACTTATGTCTGTTATCTGCCGTTGATATTTATTGATTACCGCTTAAAGCTGATAAGTCACCACTAACTAGAAGCATGACACTTCTCATCACCAGTAACCAACCGCCCCGCAAAGCTCACAAACCACTAAACCGGTTATAACACCACTTAATTAGCTATTCGACCACTCACTCCAGTAGCGGAAGTTTCTTCTCATACACTCCTTTAATATACACCCTGACTTAATTAATACATTCAGGGATAACAAATTATGATGTGGTTTCTTACCTGTGTTGCAGCACTCATTGGTGGCTACTTTATTTACGGTGCCTTTATCGAAAAGATATTCGGTGTCAATGAAAAGCGTCAAACACCCGCTCACACCAAGCAAGACGGCGTGGACTACGTTCCTATGTCGACGCCAAAGGTTTACCTAGTTCAGCTGCTTAACATTGCAGGCGTCGGTCCAATCTTCGGCCCTATCATGGGTGCTCTTTACGGCCCAGCAGCAATGCTTTGGATCGTTCTAGGTTGTATCTTTGCAGGTGCAGTACACGACTACTTCTCAGGTATGTTATCTATCCGTAATGGTGGTGCTTCGGTTCCAACCATCACTGGACGTTATCTAGGCAATGGCGCAAAACACTTTATGAACATCTTTGCCATTGTTCTACTGCTTCTTGTTGGTGTGGTATTCGTTTCTGCTCCAGCAGGCATGATCACTAACCTAGTCAACGACCAAACTGATTTCGCGATGTCTGCAACAACCATGGTTGTTATCATCTTTGCTTACTACATCATCGCAACGATTGTCCCTGTCGATAAAATCATTGGCCGCTTCTACCCACTGTTCGGTGCACTACTTATCTTTATGTCTGTTGGCCTAATCACTGCGATTGGTCTGTCTGACGAGCACCAAATCATGGGTGGCTTCGAGATGAAAGACATGTTCACCAACATGAACCCGAATGACCTACCACTTTGGCCTGCTCTATTCATCACTATCGCATGTGGTGCTATTTCTGGCTTCCACGCAACTCAGTCTCCTTTGATGGCGCGTTGTATGGAAAACGAGAAGAACGGTCGCTTCGTATTTTACGGTGCAATGATTGGTGAAGGCATCATCGCTCTAATCTGGTGTGCGCTTGCTCTGTCATTCTTCGGTTCAGTTGAGTCTTTATCTGACGCGATTGCAAACGGCGGCCCAGGTAACGTGGTATACAGCGCTTCATTTGGCCTACTGGGTGTATTTGGCGGTATCCTTGCTTTCCTTGGCGTGGTTATCCTACCTATCACTTCTGGTGACACAGCGTTCCGTTCAAGCCGTCTTATCCTTGCTGAATACTTCAACATGGAACAGAAAACACTGCGTAACCGCCTACTGATGGCTCTACCACTGTTCGTTATCGGTGGTATCCTGACTCAAGTAGATTTCGGTATCATCTGGCGTTACTTCGGTTTTGCTAACCAATCAACAGCAGTCATGATGCTATGGACAGCTTCGGCTTACCTACTTCGTCACAATAAACTGCACTGGGTAACAACGGTTCCAGCTGTGTTCATGACATCTGTGTGTATCACATTCATCCTGAACAACAGTCAGCTAGGCTTCGGTCTGCCAATGCAACTTTCAACCATCATCGGCGTGGTGAGTGCATTCGGAATTGCAGCTTACGTTATCAAAATTTCAAAAGGCAAAGGCGATATCGACCTTGCTGATGACGAATCAGAAAAGGAAGCAAAGCCCGTAACAAAAACAGCTTAGTTTTCCCCGAAACATTCTCACTCTTCATAGAAAGAGGAGAATAAGAAAGCCAAAAACACTTCGCTTGTTCCCGTAATCACCCAGTGATTCGTGGATATTAAGACTAAAGCCCGTCCTCTGTGATGGGCTTTACTGTATCTCAGCATTGAAAAACAATCGTCGCTCGATATAACCAACGAAAACACAAGCAAAGCTACCGTTACCACGCAATGAGCTTTACACTTAACAAGCGTCTCAATAGGTGAAAATATGGAACTCATTCTCTCTCTGCTGCAACAAACCTGTGTCTACTTAGTGATTGCTTACATGCTAAGTAAGACCCCACTGATTCTCCCTTTATTGAGTATATCTTCGCGCTTGAGTCATAAAGTCAGCTGTTATGTTCTGTTTTCCCTGTTCTGTATTATGGGCACCTATTTTGGGCTGCAGATTAATGACGCCATAGCCAACACACGTGCGATGGGTGCCGTGATGGGTGGTTTGTTTGGCGGCCCTGTAGTCGGCTTTGCCGTCGGATTTACCGGTGGTATCCATCGTTATTCATTAGGCGGCTTCACAGACTTAGCTTGTGCCATTTCAACCACCGCAGAGGGCTTGATTGGTGGCCTATTGCATGTTTACTTAGTCAGAAAGAACAAAGCCAGCCAACTGTTTAATCCGTTGGTGGTTTTCTCGGTAACCCTGTTTGCAGAAATTATTCAGATGCTAATTCTGTTAGCGGTCGCGAAACCATTTGAGCAGTCCTACGCTCTGGTTTCTGATATTGCCGCGCCAATGATCATTGCTAACTCTGTGGGTGCGGCACTGTTCATGAGCATCATCCAAGACCGAAAAACCATCTTCGAGAAATATTCGGCAACTTTCTCACGCCGCGCATTAACCATTGCCGAGCGTTCAGTGGGTATTTTGCATGGTGGCTTCAATTCAGATAATGCGCAAAGAATCGTGCGTATCATTTACGAAGAAACCAACGTTGGTGCGGTGGCGATCACCGACCGAGAAAAAATCCTCGCGTTCATCGGCATTGGTGATGAACACCATATTCCGAACACCCCTATTTCATCGCAGAGCACGCTCACTTCGATGGAACAGAACGACATCATCTACCTTGATGGTAAAGAGAACCCATACCAATGCTCCTTATCGCAAGATTGTAAATTAGGCTCTGCGCTTATTATTCCACTGCGCGCGGGAAATGAAGTAGTCGGCACCATTAAACTGTATGAACCAAAACTGAAACTATTCTCGACCATCAATATGTCAATGGGTGAAGGTATCGCTCAGCTTTTATCAAGCCAAATATTGTTTAGTAATTATCAGCAACAGCAAACTCTGCTCACCCAAGCGGAAATCAAACTGCTGCATGCACAGGTGAACCCTCACTTCTTGTTCAATGCGCTTAACACCATCAGCGCAGTAACACGCCGTGACCCCGACAAAGCACGAGAACTGATCCAGCATCTGTCTCACTTCTTTAGAAGTAATCTGAAGCAAAACATCAATACCGTGAAACTCAAAGACGAACTGGCGCACGTCAATGCGTACCTAACTATTGAAAAAGCACGTTTTACTGACCGATTAGAAGTTGAATGGGATATCGACCCACAACTGTATGAGTCGCAACTGCCAAGCTTTACCCTACAACCGCTAGTAGAAAATGCCATCAAACATGGGATTTCTAACATGCTGGAAGGCGGAAAAGTGAAGATCTATAGCGAGGCTTTCGTGGGTGGATTCAAGTTAATCGTTGAGGACAATGCTGGTAATTATCAGAAGCCATCCCAAGATCACGTTGGATTAGGCATGGAGATTGTTGATAAACGACTCACTAATTTCTTTGGACAAGATTCAGCACTAAAAATAGAATCTCAACCACAGCAATTTACTCGAATGAGCTTTATCATACCTATACTGAAATAAGGGCATTTTCGGAGACGAATCACTCCGAGTTGAAACATTTAGAAGCCGTCATTTAAAAGAAAAGCGTGAAACAAGCAGGGATAGAACCAAAATGAAGATTGTAGGATGTTAAAGGCATTAGTTGTCGATGATGAGCTTTTTGCTCGAGAAGAGCTGATTGAACTTCTGACCGAAACCGGAGAAGTCGAAGTCATTGGTCAAGCGAGTAACGCAATTGAAGGACTTAAGCAGATCAACCTTCTCAAGCCTGATGTGGTGTATTTGGACATTCAAATGCCTCAGGTCACCGGTATTGAATTGTTGAGTATGCTTGACCCGGAAACCATGCCCTACGTGGTATTCGTCACCGCCTACGACCAATATGCTATTCAAGCCTTTGAAGATAATGCTTTTGATTACCTACTAAAGCCAGTCGAGCCTTGTCGATTAAATAAGAGTGTTTGTCGTCTGAATAAAGTCATCAAACAAAACCAAAAAGCGCCAGAACAAGATATCTCAGCGATTGCTCCCTGCCACTTAGAGCAGATCCCGTGTATCGGCCACAACCGCATTGTGATCATGGCAAGCCAAACGGTCGAGTGCGCTTATTCTGATATCAGTGGTGTGCATGTTCGTAGCTCATCACAAACCGCCACCTCACAATTAACCTTGAAGATCTTGGAAGAAAAAACCGACTTGATCCGTTGTCATCGACAGTATTTGATCAACATAAAATCGATCCAAGAGATCAAATTGTTAGAAAATGGATTGGCCGAGATCATCACGCTGACCGGCTTTGAAGTGCCTGTCAGTCGTCGTTACCTAAAGGCTTTAAAAGAACAACTCGGTCTCCAGTAACCCGTTAGAGAGTAGACGCCTTGTTCCAAAGCACGATCAAAAAAGCCAACGCATCAACGTTGGCTTCCTGCTGTTTACAAATCGATAGTGTTTACAAATCGATAGTGTTTACAAATCGATAGCGCTTACGAATCGATAATACTTACGAATCGATTTGGTCACCAATCAATAGAGACTAGTCGACTTGCTTAATCTGCAGCTCTTTTGGTACTTCGAAGAACATGTTCTCTTCACGACCTTGAATCTCTTCAACTTCGGTTGCACCTAGCTCACGAATACGATCTAAGATTTGGTTTACTAGCTCTTCAGGCGCTGAAGCACCCGCTGTCACACCAATTTTCTTTTTCCCTTCAACCCATTCAGTTTGAATGTCTTCAGGACAGTCGGTTAGATAACCTGGCGTGCCTAGCTTCTCAGCTAGCTCTTTTAAACGAGTAGAGTTCGATGAGTTCTTAGAGCCAACAACTATCACGACATCAACATCACCGGCCATCTCGCGAATTGCGTCTTGACGGTTTTGTGTTGCGTAGCAGATATCGTCTTTACGTGGCCCTTGGATATCAGGGAATACGCGACGTAACTCTTCAATCACATCTGCGGTTTCATCAACTGACAACGTGGTTTGGCTAACATAGTGCAAATTACTCGGATCGTTCACCACTAGGTTCTGTACGTCCTCTGGTCTTTCAACTAAGTACATGCCACCGGTTTGGCTAGCGTACTGACCCATAGTGCCTTCCACTTCAGGGTGACCAGTGTGACCAATCAATACCACTTCCATATGTTTGCGGCTCGCTCGAGCAACCTCCATATGAACTTTAGTCACCAAAGGACACGTCGCATCAAATACCGTTAACTCGCGTTCTTTCGCTTCTTTACGAACCGCTTGAGAAACACCGTGAGCCGAGAAGATCACGATGTTATCGTCTGGTACTTCACTTAACTCTTCGACAAAAATAGCACCACGCTGCTTGAGCCCCTCAACAACAAAGCGGTTATGCACCACTTCATGGCGAACATAGATCGGTGGCTGATACATTTCCAGTGCGCGCTCTACGATGCTGATCGCACGATCGACACCGGCACAAAAGCCACGAGGGTTAGCTAACATTATTTTCATTTCATTGCTCATCATTTACCGCGGTACTAAGGTTGTTTCTATAGAGTTCGCTGTCAGCGAGGTTCGCATTCTACAGTGAAGCGCCTAGACAGTGAAGCTCTGGGTTGTGCCACACCTGTAAGGCGATGTTATTCTATCGTTATTCCACCGCTAAGATGTTGACGTCAAACGTAACGTCTTGGCCTGCTAATGGATGATTAAAATCAACCGTCACTGAATCACCCGCGATCTCAGTGATAATACCTGGAATTTCCATACCATCAGGACCAGAGAAAGCCATAATAGTGCCAACCTCGACTTCAGAATCGCCAACAAACTTAGCACGATCCATATGATGAATATGATCTGGATTTGGCATACCAAACGCGTCTTCCGCCTTCAATTCGATAGACTTTTCAGTCCCCGTTTCAAGGCCAATCAGACACTGTTCAAAGTTCTCACTTAGGCTGCCATCACCCATCACGAACTTTGCAGGCTTGCCCATATTTTCGGTGCTATCGGCAACTGAACCATCCTTCATTTTAATCGTAAAATGTAGAGTTACTGCTGAATCATTTTTAATTGCTGCCACATTACTTTCCTTAGATTTCTTTATTATTTGAGAATGCATTTTGCTTTGCTCTCATATTAGTTGCAGCATAAAAAAAAGCGCCGTCGGAATCAACCGACAGCGCTTAGGGCTATTCTATTCTGTGAGTCATAGGCTGACTTTAGGACAATCTATTACAAAGCGATTTGCTTGATACTCATTAATGTCTGAGTAGTCTATTGGCTTTCATCTTTCTTACGGAAACCATCTAAGATGATCATCGCGGCGCCGATACAGATTCCCATATCCGCTAGGTTAAATGCAGGCCAGTGGTAAGTACCCCAATAGAAGTCTAAGTAATCGACGACAAAGCCATGTACAACACGGTCGAACACGTTACCAACAGCGCCACCAATGATGATCGCATAAGCAATGTTGTTCCACTTATCTGTTGCTGGTAGCTTGCTCATCCAGTACGTCAGCATCCCCGTTACCGCAAATGCGATACCAGTAAATAACCAGCGCTGCCAACCACTTTGATCACTCAAGAAGCTAAATGCTGCACCGTAGTTATGCACGTACAAAAAGTTAAAGAATGGCAACACCTCAATGCGGTTTGCCCAGCCATAACCCATGTTGTCCATAACAAAGAGTTTGATACCGATATCAGCAAGGAAGACCAGTAGGGCCAACCATAACCAACGCACACCAGATTGTTTTAACGAAACTTCACTCATTTCTATTCCTAGTATTTACGAAGTTGGTATTCACTGTTACTCAATTTAAGTGACCTTGATTACCAAACTTGGCTAAACACATTTCCTATAATTAAAAATAACCCCAGTTGGTACTGGGGCTATGATTTTTACAAAAAGTTCAGTATTTCTCTGAGTCGTTATGCGTACTTACGCACTTCGCCTTCACCGTCGATGTTCGACACACAACGACCACAAACTTTCTCGTGACCTTCAATTGTGCCTACATCTGGAGTGTGGTGCCAGCAACGGTCACACTTCTCAGCTTCAGTTGCTGCAACTTCAACGTACAGACCTTCAACGTCTGTCGCTTGAGCTGTATCAGACTTATCGCTAAGCGGCTTAACAACCGCAGCAGAAGTAATAAGTACGAAACGTAGCTCATCTTCTAGCTTGTTGATTTTAGCCGCTAGTGCATCGTCAGCGTATAGAGTAACTTCAGCCTGCAGAGCGCCACCGATTGTTTTCTCTTTACGAGCATCTTCAAGAAGCTTGTTCACTGCGCCACGAACTGACTGGATTTCAGTCCAGAATTCGTTGCTTAGCTCTTCGTCGTCAGCAAGACCAAATAGGCCTTCGAACCACTCGCCTGTGAATACAAACGTGTCGCGCTGCTCTCCAGTTGGTAAAGAGCCTGGCATCTCGTTCCAGATTTCATCTGCAGTGAACGACATGATAGGAGCCATCCAACGAACTAGAGCTTCTACGATGTAGTAAAGCGCCGTTTGACAGCTACGTTGAGCATGGCTGCCCTGTTTCGCTGTGTACTGACGGTCTTTAATCACGTCTAGGTAGAAAGAACCCATTTCGATAGAACAGAACTGCATTAGACGTTGAGTCACACCGTGAGTGTTGTACTCACCGTATGCTTTAACGATCTCTTCTTGTGCAGCTTGAGCACGGCCAACAGCCCAGCGATCAAGTGCTACCATTTCTTCAGCAGGAACTAGGTCAGTTTCAGGGTTGAAACCGTTCAAGTTCGCTAGGAAGAAACGAGCAGTGTTACGAATACGACGGTATGCATCAGCAGAACGCTTAAGGATCTCGTCAGAAACCGCAACTTCGTTAGTGTAATCCGTAGAAGCAACCCATAGACGTAGAATATCTGCGCCTAGCTTGTTTGTTACATCTTTAGGAGCAACAACGTTACCGATAGATTTAGACATCTTACGGCCGTTACCATCAACCACGAAACCGTGCGTTAGCACTTGCTTGTATGGTGCTTCGTCTTTCATCGCGATAGATGAAATCAAAGAAGACTGGAACCAGCCACGGTGTTGGTCAGAACCTTCAAGGTAAAGATCAGCACTGTGCGTTCTTTCTTCATTCGGGAAGTTGTACTCTTCACGAGAGTCAACAACAGAGAAGTGCGTTACACCTGAGTCGAACCATACGTCTAGCGTATCAAGTACTTTCTCGTACTTGTCAGCGTCTTCAGCACCCATCAGTTCAGCAGCATCTACATCCCACCAAGCTTGAATGCCTTTTTCTTCCACAAGCTTCGCTACTTTTTCAATAAGAGCTGGGCTATCTGGGTGAAGTTCTGATGTTTCTTTATGAACGAACAGAGCAATTGGCACACCCCAAGTACGTTGACGAGAGATACACCACTCAGGGCGACCTTCGATCATACCTTCGATACGGCTTTGACCCCATTCTGGCATCCATTCAACACTCTTCGTTGACTCTAGTGCTTTTGCACGTAGGCCAGCTTGATCCATAGAGATGAACCATTGTGGTGTTGCACGGAAGATGATTGGAGTTTTGTGTCTCCAACAGTGTGGGTAGCTGTGCTCGTAAGCGTGGTGATGCAGTAGTGCACCCTTCTCTTTTAGAACTTCTAAAACAGAGTCGTTCGCTTTGAATACGTGCTGACCAGCAAATAGCTCAGTATCTGGCAGGTAAACGCCGTTAGAACCTACTGGGTTAGCAATTTCTAGGTTGTACTTCTTACCAACCACGAAATCCTCTTGACCGTGACCAGGAGCGGTATGAACCACACCAGTACCAGAGTCAGTTGTAACGTGGTCGCCAAGAACAGCAGGAACCGTAAAGTTGTAGAACGGGTGGTTGAATTGAGAAAGCTCAAGATCAGCACCAGTAGCAAAACCAAGGTTATGGAAGTGCTCGATACCCGCACGATCCATTACGTCTTTTGCTAGTTCAGAAGCAACAACAATACGTTGAGCTGGCTGTTCGCCATTCGCTTCAACTTGGATAAGTACGTATTCAAGATCATCACGTAGACATACTGCGCGGTTAGCCGGCAGAGTCCATGGTGTTGTCGTCCAAATAACGATAGAGATTTCGCCCTGACCCGCGTGACCTTCCGCTAGAGTAAATTTATCTAGTAGAGCCGCTTCGTCAGCTGCTGTAAATTTCACATCGATAGATGGAGAAACTTTATCTTTGTATTCAACTTCAGCTTCAGCCAGAGCAGAACCACAGTCAGTACACCAGTGAACAGGTTTGAAACCTTTAAGTAGGTGACCTTTGTCTGCGATTTTACCTAGAGAACGAATGATGTTCGCTTCTGTGCCAAAATCCATAGTGCGGTAAGGTTTGTCCCACTCGCCCATGATACCAAGACGTTTGAAGCTCTCTTTCTGACCTTCAACTTGGCCCGCAGCGTACTTACGACACTCTTCGCGGAATTCAGCCGCTGAAATCTTCTGACCAGGCTTACCTTTCTTCTTCTCAACCATCAACTCGATTGGAAGACCGTGACAGTCCCAACCTGGGATGTACGGTGCATCAAAACCAGAAAGGGTTTTAGATTTGATAATAATGTCTTTAAGAATCTTGTTCAGCGCGTGGCCAATGTGAATGTCGCCGTTCGCGTATGGAGGGCCATCATGCAGTACGAAAGATTTTTTACCTTTCTTTGCCTTACGGATCTCACCGTAAAGGTCTTCTTTGTACCAACGCTTAAGCATTTCTGGTTCACGATTTGCCAGATTGCCACGCATTGGGAACCCTGTTTCTGGTAAGTTCAGGGTATCTTTATAATCACTCATCGATTCTTAATTCCGTTATATTGGGCGAAGTTAGACATTATGTTAATCGGTGGAATTATCCGACTAATTCTTTAGCTGAAGCAGCCACACCCTTGCGGCTTCAGCATCCAATTCTATTTGATTCTTTAATGCGTCGAACGACTCAAATTTTATCTCGTCGCGCAGTTTGTGCAAAAGTCGCACTTCTAACTGTTTACCATATAAATTGGCTTTAAAGTCAAAAAAATGTACTTCTAATTGCTGCCTTACACCATTAACTGTTGGTCGTTGTCCAATATTAGCAACACCACCGACAGGAACACCGTCGATATCTAATGCTTCAACAACATACACTCCCGACACAGGAGAAACACAACGTTTTAATGGAATATTAGCGGTAGGGAAACCGATAGTTCTCCCTAGTTTACGACCATGAGAAACACGACCACTGATACTGTAGTCACGCCCAAGCATGGTAGCACTAGAAGCCAAGTCATTGGCCGCTAACGCATTTCGTATCTCAGTGCTGCTTACTCGTAATTGGTTTAAGCAATAGCTTTGGGTGCTCACCACCTCAAAACCATATTTTTCGCCCGCTTCTTTAAGCATAGCGAAATTACCTGTTCGGCCTTTGCCAAAGCAAAAATCGTCACCAACCACCAAGAATTTCACACCAAGCTTATCAACCAAAAGATCCTTAATGAACGCTTCCGCAGACAAGCTTGCAAAATACTGATTGAAATTTACACACAATAAACGACTAATCTCTAGCTTGCTCAATTGCACGTACTTATCTCGTAAGCGAGTTAAACGCGCTGGCGCTCGACCTTTAGCAAACAACTCCATAGGTTGCGGTTCAAACGTCATGACAACAGAAGGGAGTCCCAGTGCTGTAGCTTGTTTAGAAACCTGACTCAGAACCTCTTGATGCCCTAAATGAACACCATCGAAGTTACCTATGGTTAATACACAGCCATGATGCTGTGCTTTAATATTGTGTATACCTCGGATCAGTTCCATTGTGATCAGCTAAAACCTGTTATTTGCATCATTTATTGTGTGAAACCGACGGATTATATACTAATCAGTATTAATCTGTCGCTGCTTTTAAATGTTTTACTCGGATACCTAAAACCATTACCGAAACAATATAAGCAAAGCCACCAAGTGCGATCAACCCTGTTAGTGTCAACGCTCTTTGGTTGAAGCTCCAATCAAGCCACAGCTGCATATTGTCTAGTTGCCATAAAATCACGCCAACCATCACAGTTCCAGATACCAATAATTTAAGGCTAAACAACAAGGTAGTCTGGGTTAAACGATAAACACCCGCTATATGTAGACCACGATAAAGTAGAGTCATGTTCACGAATGCAGATAACGCCGTTGCGATTGCCAAGCCAACATACCCATAGAAATAAGCAAAGATGGCGTTGAACACCATGTTTGTGACCATAGCGATAATGCCGTACTTCACAGGAGTTTTAGTATCTTGGCGAGAGTAATAGCCCGGAGCCAACACTTTAATCAACATGAAGTTAAGCAAGCCTGAAGCGTATGCCACCAAAGACATGGAAGCCTGATTAACATCATGAGGAGAAAACTCACCACGCATAAACAACACCATCAGCATCGGCTTCGCTAAAACAATAAGACCTAACATCGCAGGAATACCAAGCAGTAAAACCATGCGCACGCCCCAGTCCATTGTATGAGCAAACCCTTCCCCTTGAGCATCAACGTGTTTACGAGATAAAGCAGGAAGAATAACCGTCGCGATAGCAATACCGAACAAACCGAGTGGAAATTCCAATAATCGGTCTGAGTAATATAGCCAACTGATAGAACCCGTCGCTAGGAAACTCGCAATAAAGGTATCAAACAACAAGTTGATTTGACTCACTGACACACCAAACAAAGCTGGGATCATTAATGTGCGGATCTTAACGACGCCCGGATCTCTCCAGCCCCACTTCGGCTTAACCAGCACTCCAGCTTTAATCAAGAAAGGCATTTGGAAAAGGAACTGGACTAAGCCACCAAGAAACACACCGATGGCCAAGCCAATTTCGGGTTGTTCTAGATTAGGAGAGATAAACCATGCAGAACCTATGATCATTACGTTCAGGAACACAGGGGTAAATGACGAAACCGCAAATTTGCCCATGGTATTGAGGATTGCACCAGATAAAGCAACAAAGGTGATAAACCATAAATAAGGAAAGGTAATCTTGAGCATAAAGCTCGCCAGTTCAAATTTTGGTGCTGCTGGGCCATCATTTAACCAGTCGATAAACCAACCTGCGCCAAACATCGCGGTGATGACACCCGAGCCTAACACCCCGATAACGGTGACGATAGAAACTAGTACCCCGAGCGTGCCCGATACTTTGGCAATTAAATCTCGAGTCTTATCTTTATCACCTGCAGCGTGATATTCCGTTAATACAGGAACAAACGCTTGAGAAAAGGCACCTTCTGCGAAAAGTCGACGTAAGAAATTAGGGATTTTATTAGCGAAGAAAAATACGTCGGCACTCGCTCCTGCTCCCATCAAATTTGCTACTACTACATCACGTACTAGCCCCAATACGCGGGAAACAAAAGTCATTGCACTGACAATCAGGCCTGACTTTAATAGTCGTTTACTCACACAAACCTCTGACACTGGTTGATTACTTTCAAGCGAGGATAAATACTATCCTGTCCTAAGAAGCATATTTATTAGCATTGGTCTAAAAATGCTGTTAGAATCCCCGCCATCTTAACCGCGATGACCTTTCCATACCAAAGTTTGTTTGGCTACGATTGGTTTTTGCACAAATCATTTGACAATTAAGCGCCTATGAGGGATAGTCCTCGCCCTTAAATTGTCACCGAACTAAGTTTTTGGGAGTTAGACCTTGGCAAACAGTAAATCTGCTAAGAAGCGCGCTATCCAAGCTGAGAAACGTCGCCAGCACAATGCTAGCCGTCGTTCTATGATGCGCACTTACATGAAAAAAACTATTGCAGCTATTGAAGCTGGCAATAAAGAAGCTGCAACTGCTGCTCTTGTAGAAGTTACACCTCTTCTAGACCGCATGGCGACTAAAGGCCTTATTCATAAGAATAAAGCTGCACGTCATAAGTCTCGTTTCGCTGCTGCAATCAAAGCTCTTTAATAGAAATTTGATTACAACGCAAAACGAAAAAAACCGGCCTCGGCCGGTTTTTTTATATCTAAATTTTGAGTAACACAGAGATTTTTCTTGCTGAGCGTTACTTGGTTTACTTAAAGATATGCGGTTTGCTGATAGGCACTAACGTTCGACATGAAATACTGACACTTCCTTGTGTCGCCCCTACCCCTGGTAAGAAATTACTTCCCACAGCAGCAATAAACTACTTGCAGTACATACCATGCAGTAGGTTAATCATCGCTTTTACTTCTTCACTGCTCAATGTGTAATACACTGTTTGAGCTTCTTTGCGAGTTTCGACCAAACCATCTCTTCTCAACCAAGCAAGATGTTGAGATAAAGCAGATTGACTCAATTCCAACTTGCCACACAACTCCCCAACCGACAGCTCAGTACCATGCAATAGGCACAGAATCTGTAAGCGACGCTCATTGGCCATGGCTTTGAGTAGAATCATAGCTTGTGCTGAATTCTTCTCCATCTCTTTTAAGTTCATAGTTTGGCTCCATACAACCTTTACGCCAAGTCCGGGTTATCAGTATTTCCGGCAGATTATGAAGTCATGATAATCGATATCAATTCATTAACAAACAAGCTCACTCGAACAATTTGCTAAAATCTGCGTCACATACATTTTTTACTGCTGGATGTTGGATCATCCTCTCAGCAAATATGACGTAGTACTCCTCTTTTAACTCCTCAATTCCCCCCAACAATTGCAATGACGTATCTTCTTCAACCTCTGACATATATAGCGTAGGCGCTAAGAAAATAGCGTCGTGGTGGTAACGAGCAAAAGCCTTCATCAATGCCGCGTCATCAAACTCACCCAAAATATCAGGCTTAAGTCCTTGTCTATCAAACCATTGCAGTACTTTACGCCCCATCGAAGTTCGACTTCCTGGAATTAACAGTTTCTTTTGTTCTAATACAGCCGGAAAGTTAACACCTTCAACATTACCTGAACTGAAAAAGCTCATACCACTCTCACCCAACTTCTTACTAAACAGGCCTGGGCTTTGGCTAGAATCCACCGGACAATCCGATAAGATCATATCGAGTTTATGCTGAGAAAGTTGCTCAAGTAGCATTTCATGGGTCGATTCAAAGCAACGTAAATGAATGCTGTTATCGGGTGGGATTGTCGACATCAATATCTTGCTGACTAATCTTTTGGACAGTGCATCCGCGACGCCAACATCAAACAGAATATTGGAGTGCTGGCTATAATTCACGATATCCAGCATCTCGTAACTCAGGCCAAACATACGATCGGCATATTTAAAGACCAACTGCCCAAGCTCTGTCGGCTCAACACTGCGACCATTACGCTTAGTTAGCTTGCCGTCCATACGCTCTTCTAAGGCTTTTATCTGACCAGTTACCGTTTGTGGTGTTAGGAATAGGGCTTCTGCAGCTTTAGTAACAGAGCCTTGCTTGCAAACCATCCAGAAGTAATAAAGGTGGTTATAGTTGAGATGCGACATAAATGTGCCGTAAAAAAAGAGAAGATAACCTGTTATATCAAATATGCCCTCCCCACTCAACAAACTCGGAAAAACCACACCTAACTATCAATTACTACTTATTTTTACGAAGTGTCTAATTTCATAATGTAATATTTCAACGATTATTTTCAATTTTTCTCTAACTTTTAAGATCTATATCACCTATCAAAAACACGAACAAAAAACCTTAAAAACAACAAGTTAAACCACCACCATTTCAAGACCAAATATTTAAAGAGCAAATCATCACAAAAAAGTCTCACCTAAACCAAAATGTAATATTACTGAAATATTTGTTCTCTAACATCACGCTCAGATTAAACAAACAGACCAAACACAGACTAAAACGGTCCAATGGAGAAAACATTATGAACCAAGCTACTACTGCAGCAGCGCCTATCTCGAGCACAACTCGTTGGCTACGCTGGGCTAACTTGGCATTCATGCTTTACCTACTATTACTTTCAGTTTCAATGGTTGGTACAGGCTTCAAATGGGCAACAGGCGAGCAAGCAAAAGTTCTTTTCGAATTTGCTTCACATCCAGTTGCAGGCTTAATGATTGGTTTAGTGGCAACAGCCCTTATTCAATCATCAAGTACAGTTACTTCAATTATCGTTGGCCTTGTGGCAGGTGGTTTACCTGTTGAGCTAGCAATCCCTATGATCATGGGTGCAAACATTGGTACTACAGTAACCAATACGCTAGTTAGCCTTGGTCATGTTCGTTGTAAAGATGAGTTCAAACGTGCATTCGCAAGTGCGACCATTCACGATTTCTTTAACCTATTAGCCGTTGCTATCTTCCTACCACTAGAGATGGCGTTTGGTATTCTAGAGAAGATTTCTCACTGGTTAGTGTCTCCAATGCTAGCAACAGGTGATATGAGCATGAAGGGGCTTAACTTCATAAAGCCAATCACTAAACCTGTAGTAAGCGCGATTAAAGAACCACTATCAACATTTGGCGACACTGTCGGCGGCATCATGCTTATCGTTCTTGGTATCGCAACTATCTTCGTAGCTATCACAGTAATGGGTAAGCTAATGAAGAGCCTAATGGTTGGCCGTGCTCGTGAGATTCTAAAGAACGCAATCGGTCGTGGTCCAATCCACGGTATCGCTTCTGGCTCTATCGTGACTATCCTTGTTCAGTCTTCTTCTACGACAACAAGCTTGATGGTTCCACTAGTAGGCTCAGGTGTTCTTAAAGTACGTGACGTTTACCCATTCACTTTGGGTGCAAACATCGGTACATGTATTACGGCTCTACTTGCAGCTACAGCAGTATCTGGTGAGTTCGCAGTATTCGCACTACAGATTGCTCTAGTACACTTGGTGTTTAACATCATGGCGACAGTATTCATCTTCGGTATTCCGTTCCTACGTGAACTACCAGTGAAAGCCGCTGACATCATTTCTGACATGGCCGTGAAGAACAAATCTGTAGTCGCAGGCTACCTTGTTGCGGTATTCCTTGTACTGCCTGGTACCGTGTTAGCTCTAACTGCTTAGCAGCAAAACAAACATCGCTTATAGCAAAGCCCGCAACCTCTTAGGTTGCGGGCTTTTTCTTTTCTGAAAGGCAGATACGAGCATCAAAAAGAAGATGTGGGGCACAGGTAAACAAATAACGAACAGTCCGGTTACTCGTGTCTATATACCCTAGTCATCCCCTACAACGATGAACGAGCGTAATAGGGAATCCCACAAACACACCACGAAAGAGATTCCCTACTCCCTCCTTCGTCAGTCTAGGGAATGGCGAATTGAAATACAGATTCGGGTTTTAGGTGCCGAAAAACTCGCACTCTTAAGAATTTCTTTGGCTCTGTGTATCTCGTTACTGCTCTGCAGATATAAAAAAGACTGCACAGTGGCTAATGCCGATCAGTTAGA
>NZ_JBFRQW010000013.1:0-48099 GCF_041472735.1 Vibrio sp. 10N.261.46.E11 | reverse complement strand
AATCCGCGATGAACCTTAAATTAAAGGTGGATGCCATTACCAGTAGAACGACCGATAAAATGACGATGGAGACGAGTTTTAATTTGATAGATAGGTTACTTAATTTCATAGCTGACTGACTTTATTATTTGTTTTGATTATGGATTTTCGACCAAGTTATCAAAAATTCGTACAGTTCAGATGATATGCATCAAGATCGAAAGATATACACCGTGTTACATAGCTAAAAAGAGGTATACGTCAAACAGGCGGAGGTTGAGATTTGGCTGGCGATAGATTAGTAGTGCGGAATTTTCGTGCTTGGGCTAAAACGTTCGTGTACTAGCCCAAGCACTTAATGTAATTGTCGAGTGACAGCCGGTAAAATTAACTTAGAGATTCGACACCAATAATTGAGGTGTAGCTTTTTGTTGGAGGTAGATACTAAAGCGACTTCCTTTACCGACTTCAGATTCAACACGTATCTCACCGCCCGTTTGGCTCAAGATACTTTGGGAAACGGATAAGCCTAAGCCTGTACCATCTCGCTTGGTCGTGTAGAAAGGCGAGAAAATGCGTTTCAGCTGCTCTTCCTTGATACCGCAACCTTCATCTTCCACATGAACAATCGCCCCATGAGACACGCCATTCTCTATCCAGTCTTCACTTGAGATCGTCAATGTGCCCCGTCCTTCCATCGCATGAATCGCGTTCATTTGTAGGTTAACCAGAATCTGTAGCAATTGGTTGCGGTTCACTTCGACCGAGGTTTTAGCATTCAATTTTGAGACATACACAATGCCTTTCTTTTTCGCCCCTGTTTTTACGAGCGTAATACTTTCATCGACAATTGGATTGATATGTTGCCACGTAATTTCATCTTGCACGCCGCCATGACGGCTGTATTGAAGCAGGCTTCGCGTTATGTTTCGAATTCGGTCTATCTGCTCCATGATGGCGTGGACTTCTTCGTCTACACGGCCCACTTCATCGCCGAGTTCAAACTTCATCAATTCTACATTGCCAAGAATCACTGCAGTTGGGTTATTGATCTCATGAGCAATGCCTGCGGTTAATTCACCTAATGCGGCTAATTTCTCATTGACCACCAGCTTATCTCTGGCTTGATTAAGTAGTTTGATGTGCAATTCGAGCTCTTCAGTTTTCTCTTTTAAACTCGCGGTACGAGAGTGAACCTTACATTCAAGTTCAGACGCAGCTTGTTGAATCTCTTGATTACGTTCGTGCAGCAAATCTAGCATCTTGTCGAACTGTTTAGCGAGCAAAGTAAGTTCGTGTTGATCATCCAAACCCAACGTACCGATTCGCTTGTCTTGCCCCATTTGGACTAGCTTTACGACTTTATGGATGCGTTCAATTGGGTTGAAAAGATCGCGCGCACCACGGTGTACGATCAAACCTGAAGCTAGCAGCAGCAGTATGATAGTGATGCTGATTTCACCAAGGTTAGTCAGATACGTTTCTACGAGTGGCCAGATTAGATAGCCGGTATAAAGCATGCCAATAACGTTATCAAACTGGTCGTGGATTGGTTGATAAGCCGTGATGTACCAAGCGTCGTAGACATATGCTCGGTCTAACCACTTTTGCCCTTGATTCAAGACTTTTGAATGAACTTCATGAGAAACGCGAGTACCAATTGCGCGCCCTGCACTGTCTTCACTGCTTAATGGCACATTAGTGCTGACACGCAGATCATCAAGGAATACGGTAACCGTACCAATACGGCGGTTAAAACCATCACGTTGCGGATAGATCAAGTTGCTGATCTGATCAACTAACTGAGTACTGTTGTTGAGTAGGATACCGCCGTCTAGAAAACCGATTACTTGGTCATTCTCATCTCGAATCGACACAACGGTGCGGCTAACCAAACCCCGAGTTTCAACTTTTTGACTATTGAGCATTGGAACTTCGGCTTGCCTTGCCAGGTTTTGGTCTAGATCGTTGAGTTCATTTTGGCTCAATACACTAAAGAACGATTCTTTTCGTGTCAGGTCGAGGTATTCACGCTTTTTCCCCATGCTCTCAACACTTCTCCAACGCAAAAAGTCGAGCTCATAGCGAGATTTGTTTTCAGAAACCCAACGAGTGAGCTCTTCCTTTGAAATATCACTCGTGAGCTTTAGTCGGAAGTTATAAGACTCAGCAAATGCTTGAACGTTGTAGGCCTGTTGGTTTTGAATGAGATGGATACTGTTGTCGGCAACATCCAAACGCTCATCAACATCGATCAATGCCCCCTGCCACGTATAATGAACCGACCAATACAAAGTGATCGCAACCAGAGCACATAAAGTTAAGATGATCGGCGCAGATGTCAAAAATAGCAGACGATAACGCACCATGGTTTTGAACCGGAACGCCCACTTTGTCCACCAATGACGTCTAATCGGCATATTCAGAGCCTTCTGTGTTCCAATCTTTGTACTTACGCTCTAGTGTTTTACGCGCCACACCGAGATCTCTCGCTGCTGCAGATTTGTTACCATCATGGAAACTCACCAGTTGTTCGATGTGAGACTTTTCTACTTCCTTGAGTGTCCAAGTGTTTGGGTAACCCTCAGCAGCGTCTACGTTATTCAAGTTTGGTATTTCCGCACCATGTGACACCGTCACTGAAATGCTAGTGGGTGCAGGATCGCCATTAATTTCACGCCAATAGTGTGCTGGTGGCTTATCTAAAAGTATGCATCGTTCGACTAAGTTCTTTAGTTCACGGATATTGCCTGGCCATTCGTATTCATTCATCGCCAAAATATCTTCATGCGCCCAGTTTGGGATGGGTACACCCAGCTCAGTAGATAACAAACGAGTGAAATATGGGACTAGCTCTATCAGATCAGACGGTCGTTCTCTTAATGGCACAACATCGATTTTAAGCACATTGAGTCGGTAGAATAGATCGCGACGGAAGTGCCCTTTTTCGACCTCTTCTTGAAGGTTACGGTTTGTCGCCGCTACCACACGAACATCGACAGCGATCTCTTTCTCACTGCCGACAGGGCGAATCGTCCTTTGTTCTAATACACGCAACAGTGCTGCTTGCATTGGCAGTGGCATTTCACCAATTTCATCGAGGAACAAGGTACCGCCACTTGCGACTCTGAATAGACCTTCACGGTTTTTCTTCGCGCCGGTAAATGCGCCAGAGGTATGCCCGAATAGTTCACTTTCTAGAAGTTCTGGCGCAATTGCGCCACAGTTGATTGGCACAAATGGCCCCGTGCGTTTACTGGCTTCATGTACACCACGTGCAACTAGCTCTTTACCTGTACCCGACTCACCTTCTATCAAAACGGATGCTCGAGAGGGTGCAAATTGACTGATCAGCAATTTAAGCTGTTTGGTTTTATCTGAGTTACCGATTAACTCGGTCTTGATATGACGGCTAACATCACGCTTCAATGCGTATTGCATTCTTTGATCAAGGCGCTTATCCATACAACGTAGTACAGCTTGTATCATTTGTTCTAAGTTGAAAGGTTTAAGAATGAAGTCTGAAGCGCCAAGCTTAAGCGCGGATATGGTCATCTCTAGATCAGCATAGCCAGTCATGAAAATAACATCGGCACGTTTGTCGTTGTCGTTAAACGCTTCTTCCCACTCAATACCAGAGCGTCCTGGCAGGTTGATATCAAGAACAATGAGATCAAAATGTTCGCTCGAACGCAGTATTTCAGCATCTTCAACGGATCCTGCACTCGATACCTTGCCAAAGAACTTACCCAGAGCCTTCTTTAGAATAGCCTGCATCCCTACTTCATCGTCCACGACCAAGACGGAAAACGCCTGATACTGAGTCAATGTGTTCGGGTTGAGATTGGATGCAGATGAACTAGGTAAAGACATAATGATTAGCCGGTGAGGAAAGTTGGGACAGAGTGTACCAATTAACCTTTTGTCCAACAGGGGCAATGTGCGACATTTTGTCCTAGCTCATGTTTTGATTCATTTTAACGGGGTAAATGGCGCAGTTTTGTCCGAAATAACAGCAATTTAATGAGATCCGATGCATGATTTATTGGCATTAAGATTGCTTGTAAGGTGTAGATTTCTAATTACAACAATTAGCATCTTATGTACATGCCCTTCTTTGAGCCCTTTAAAACGAAGGCATGTCATTCATTTATAACAGAATGGACATAATAATAATGAAAGCAATTCCCCTAACTATTGCAGCTCTATCTATCGTCAGTTACTCGGCTAGCAGCGCAGAAGACACCACGCATATCAAGCTTGCGACAACGACAAGCACTTATCACTCTGGCCTACTGGATTACCTACTGCCTGAATTTGAAAAAGATTCTGGCATCAAAGTAGATGTTCTGGCTGCGGGTACAGGTAAATCACTTCGCATGGGTGAAAATGGTGACGTGGATTTGGTGATGACTCACGCACCAAAGGCTGAAGCGAATTTCGTAGAAAAAGGTTACGGCGTTTTACCTCGTAAGCTGATGTATAACGACTTTGTCATCGTTGGCCCACAAAGCGACCCTGCAAAAATTGAATCTCAAAAAGCAGTGGCAGATGTGTTCAAAGCGATCGCGACTAATAACGTGACGTTTGTGTCTCGTGGCGACGACTCTGGTACTCATAAGAAAGAGATGGGTATTTGGGCGCAAACTAAAATCGAACCAAACTTTGGTGGCTACCGCAGTGTTGGTCAAGGCATGGGCCCTACTCTGAACATGGCGTCTGAAATGCAAGGCTACACCATGACAGACCGTGGTACGTGGTTGGCTTACCAAAACAAACTGGATCTTAAAATCCTTTTCCAAGGCGACAAGAACCTATTCAACCCTTACCAAGTAATCCTTGTTAACCCTGAGCGCTACCCAAGCATTAACTACCAAGCAGCCAAAGTATTCAGTGATTGGTTGGTTAACCCTAAAGGTCAGAAACTGATTAACGACTTTAAACTGCACGGCAAACAACTGTTTGTTGCAAGCGCAGAATAGTATGCTCTAAGTAATAAGTCGTTGGTTGTAAGTAAAGCGTAGCGTTGAAGATGTCGTCAAAACCAACAAACACTACGCTTAACTAATCAGTTAACTGAAGCAATTAAAGAAACAATAGCTGGCCAATATAGGCTCAATAATATTGTGTCAGCTATGATTAACATCAGTCATTACCGATAAAGACCCATTATCGATTCACACGAGATACTTCATGACCCTATGGCAAACAACGATTGATGCAATGAATCTACTGGTGAGTTTTGACCACGAATTGTGGCAGATCGTCGCGGTATCCTTCAGCGTATCTTTGTCCGCCATCTCATTAGTGATTGTTCCTGCAATCCTTATGGCTTTCTTATTGGCTTACACCGAATTCCCCGGTAAATGGGCGCTGCTTTCGGTGATCAACACCTTACAAGCGATACCGACCGTGGTAATTGGCTTGTTGATGTACATGATGCTCTCTCGTTCTGGTCCTTTAGGTGACTGGCAATTACTGTTCACGCAAAAGGCGATGATTCTCGGTCAGATGCTGATCTGTTTCCCTATCCTAGTTGCGATGATGCATGGCGCTCTGCAGGCCAGTGACCGCCGAGCAGTAGAAACAGCGCGCACTCTTGGCGTATCAACAACACGAGTCGCGTGTACCTTGATTTGGGAAACTCGTTTCCCTCTATTGGCTGCAACCATTGCTGCCTTCTCTCGTATCGTCACAGAAGTAGGTTGTTCAATGATGGTGGGTGGCAACATTATGGGGATGACAAGAAACATCCCAACAGCTATCGCCATGGAAAGCCACAAAGGCGCATTCGCTCAAGGCGTCGCCCTCGGTATGGTGTTATTAGCATTGGCATTAGCCCTTAACTTTTTCCTTTCCAGTGTGAGAGGAAAAGGCTATTTAAGAACTTAGGAACGCTGTCATGAGTATAAAAATAACAACGCAGCAAATTTCAATGCGCTACAAAGAGCGTGTTTTGTTCCACATCCCCGAATTGTCGATCGGCCCCAACGATGCCATTTATCTCAAAGGAGACAATGGTGTTGGCAAAACGACCCTACTTAAAATCTTGTCTGGATTAATTCAGCCGAGCTCTGGCCGTATTCAATCACCGACACAGAGCTGGCAGCAGAAATTATTTCCTCGGCTAAAGTTCAAAGACATCATTTACCTACATCAAACCCCTTACCTTTTTGATGGCTCGGTGTACCAAAATGTCGCTTATGGCATTCGCTTTAATAAAGAGAGTCAAAAAGATAAGCGAGCTCAAATAATTAATGCATTAAGAATGGTAGGTTTAGAAACCTTGGCAGACGAGCACATTTCTGTGTTGTCTGGTGGTGAGCGCCAACGCGTAGCAATGGCCCGTGCTTGGATTCTTAAGCCTTCAATCTTGCTTATGGATGAACCAAGTGCTTCTTTAGACAAAGAATCTATTGAAAGATTGGTGATTATGGCCGAAGATCTTCTTCAGAGAGGCGCGAGTTTAGTCATTACAAGTCACCAAACTAACGCGTTAACCGATTTGTGTAAGAAGCAGTGGTGGATCAAGGACAACACTTTGAGCGAATCACCGCTTCTGCAAGTTATTAAAAAGAACAAAGCACAAGAGAATATTTATGCTGCTTCCAACGCAAACTAGTTGGGTTATTTTGGCTGGCGGACAAGCCAGCCGCATGGGCGGAAAAGATAAAGGACTCGTTGAGCTCAACGGTTCTCCGCTTATTCAATACGTTATTAACAAGCTGTCACAACAAGATGTCAGCATTACCATCAATGCCAACCGTAACTTAGACAGTTACCAAGCATTTGCACCGGTTGTTTCCGATTCTTTCCCTGACTATCCAGGCCCATTGGGCGGCATTCATGCTGGCCTTAAAAACGCGAGCACAGATTGGGTCGGCTTTGTCCCTTGCGACAGCCCACAGATTAGTGATGACCTTGTTGAACGTTTTTGTGCAGCAGTAAAAGAAGACAGCGACATTCTTGTCGCGCATGATGGCGAATTTAAGCAACCAGTATTCACCCTATTCCACAAACGTGTTCTACCAAAGTTAGAAGCGTTTTTGGAACGTGGTGATCGTAAAATTATCTTGCTGTACAAAGAGTGTGTCACGGAATACGTTGATTTTAGCGATTCTCCTAACTGCTTTGTTAATCTCAACACGCCAGAAGAACTCACCCAATTCGGAACGCTTCAATAATGAAAGATTCTAAACAACGCCCTAACCTTCCTCTATTGGGGTTTGCTGCTTACAGTGGCACAGGCAAAACGACCGTATTAGAAGCTCTGCTTCCTTTATTGACAGAGTCGGGTTTAAAAGTTGGTGTGCTAAAACATGCTCACCACGATTTTGATGTCGATAAGCCGGGCAAAGACAGCTACCGTTTACGCAAAGCGGGCGCAAATCAAATGCTGATAGCTTCGCGTAACCGTCATGTGATGATGACTGAGACTCCAGAAGCAGAAGCCGATTTTGATTACCTGTTGACTCGCTTTGATACCAACACACTTGATCTGATTTTGGTTGAAGGCTGTAAGAACATTGCTTTCCCTAAAATCGAGCTTCACCGTGATGAAGTGGGTAAACCTTGGTTGTACCAAAACGATGACAACATCATTGCTATTGCTGCTGATAGCCACGTTGAATCTGACTTACCTCAAATGGCTATCAACGACTTAGAAGCGATTCGTGATTTCATCATCGATTACGCGCAGTCCTTTGACCTTTCCTCTACAACAGGCAAAGCAGCGTCATGCACATCTTCAAAAGACGCAGCGCCCGCGGTGTGTTGTGATTCGTTCTCTCCAGCAGGTTTAACCGTAACTCAGGGCCAACAAAAGATTGTTGATAGCATTGACGCGCTTGATCTCACAGAGAGTGTTGAATTACTGCAAGGCTACGGTCGTGTGCTGGCCGAAGATGTGATCTCGCCAATCAACGTCCCACAGAATACTAATTCTGCAATGGATGGCTACGCGATTCGTAGTGAAGATCTTGAATTGGATAGCTACAACATTGTTGCTGAAGTCATGGCTGGTCACAGCTACGACAAAACCGTTCAACAAGGTGAAGCTGTTAAGATCATGACGGGTGCACCAATGCCAGATGGCGTTGATGTTGTTGTGATGCGTGAGCAAGCCGTGCAAGATGGCGATAAAGTTAGCTTCCCAGATGCGAAAATCTCGGTTGGACAAAATGTCCGTATGGCCGGTGAAGATTTAGAAATTGGCCAACCTGTCTTTACACGTGGCACACGCATCGAAGCACCAGAAATGGGCATGATGGCGTCGTTAGGTTTCGGTACCTGCCCTGTTCTGCGTAAAGTGAAGGTGGGTGTGTTCTCAACGGGTGATGAAGTTCAGGCACCGGGCGTTGAGCAAAAGCCAAACTCTATCTACGACTCGAACCGTTTCACTATCATCGGCATGCTTCAAAAGCTAGGTTGCGACATCGTTGATTACGGCATTATCGAAGATGACGAACAAAAGATGATGGATGTACTTCATGCTGCGTCGTTAGAGACCGATATGGTTCTGACTTCTGGTGGCGTGTCTGTTGGTGATGCTGACTACATCAAACTCGCGTTAGATAAGTTGGGTGAGATTAACTTCTGGCGTATCAACATGCGTCCAGGTCGCCCTCTTGCTTATGGCAAAATTGAAGACAAACCTTTCTTCGGTTTACCTGGCAACCCAGTAGCCGTGATGGTGTCGTTCATTAACTTTGTAGAACCTGCAATCCGCAAGCTACAAGGTCAAACTAACTGGACACCAGTGAAAGCGAACGCGATAGCGACTGAGCAATTACGTTCTCGTCAAGGTCGTACTGAGTTCAGCCGTGGCGTGTTCTCAATGAACGAATCAGGCGTGCTTGAAGTAAAAACAACCGGTAAGCAAGGTTCAGGTATTTTGCGTTCAATGAGCGAAGCAAACTGTCTAATCGAGATTTCACCAGCGGTAGACACTGTAAAAGCCGGTGAAACGGTGACGATCATTCCTTTGCAAGGTCGTGTGTAAATAAACAAGATTGTGAGCTTTAAGCGAACTTTAGGCTAGCGAATTTAGAGTAATACATACTCTAAATAGATGAAGCCCCTGATACCAGATATCAGGGGCTTTCTTTTTATTGGGGTAAAGCTCAGCTTAACATTAACAAGAAAAGGTCATTGACGAGGAAATCCGAGTTAACGTTAGAATTGGAATCAAAGTACTCCCGATCCCAATTTAACTAAACAAGCTCGACTTTAAGTAATCTGCAATCGACCAAATTATAGTTGTTACGGCCATTTTCTTTGATTTGATAGAGCTGTTTGTCTGCAATATCACAAATCATTTTGAAGTTTCGATCCACATTGTCACTGGCTAAGTCGACGTTAACCCCACCAATAGAGAGTGTTAATTGTTCCGCATAGAGAGCTTTAGGGTTTGCTAATTTGACTTCATTTAGCATCTTTCGCAGAGTGACAACCTTATTTTCAATATCACTACTATTCTGTCCGAAGCAAATCGCCATGAACTCATCACCGCCATATCTGAAAAGGTAGTCATTCTTGGTTGTGAATGTTTTTTTAAGTAAGCGACTGATAATACGAAGCGCTTCGTCGCCCTCTAAATGCCCATGAAAATCGTTATAAGCTTTATACTCGTCAACATCGATCATAAGGACCGCTAGAGATTGTTTTTGGTAGTAAGCGTTATGTATTAAGACTGGCGTGATGTTATCTAATTGATATCTATTAGCTAGACCTGTTAGTGGGTCAGTAGTACTCAAGATTTCTAGTGTTTGATTCGCACTTTCTAAACGCTGTCTTTGCTTTTGATTTTCTAGCGACACGGCAATAAAGCTAGCTAAATGTTCTATAAGCTGACAATGGTGTTCCTGATATTGGTTTGGTAGATGATGCTGAACTGACAGAAAGCCGATTAATTTTTCATTAAGAATGATTGGCGTTAGAATCATTGAGTTAGTATCAAGCTCGCCACGAAACGTAACGAAATTATCGTATTGTGTGGTTTTACCGATATAGGGTTCTAGAGCCGCATCTGTCGCACTATTAAAATGAACGGTAGCTCGCTTGCGAATCACATACGTACCAATGGTTTGGTTCTCTTGGCAAACTACTTTTAGGTTCGGTATTAATCCTTGAGTATCAACAAAATAGCGGTAGTCGAGTATGTCTGATTTATCGTCATACATAGCAATCCCAAACTCAGATGTTGGTAGAATCATATTTATCTTATGGAGTATCTCAGGCAGTACGCTTTCTAAATCTGCAGCGGTTGCTATGAATTGACCAATATCAGTGAGCGCACCCATATATTTTTGCATTTGAGTAAGAACGTCATTTTGCTTCTTACTCTGAATGGTACCTACCCCTTCTAGAATACGTTCGCTCTGTTCGCGCTCATAACTTCTCATGTGTTTTTCTAAAAGTTCTACATGCTGAGTTTGAAGTGCCGCTAAACCAGACCAATCCTCTTCATCTCGAAAGAGCTTCGCCTTAGTTTGGGCATAGATAGCATAAGAACGGTAACTACTCTTTAGATCAAAATTCTGTTCGAGAAAAGCGCACCCTACTTTTGCTTGTTCGCGCTCTCCAATGCCTTCTAAGAATTGAAACCAGTAAACCAAATTTTCTTTTCGATTATGCTCATCTCTCGATTTTTTGAAGTGCTCTTCTGCCTGATAAAATGCATCTAATACATCACTATCATCGAAGCCTCCCCACAAGAGCATGGTTTGCCCTAGGTAACTATGACAAAGAGCTATCGTCCTGTGACTAGAAAGCGAGGTGCCAATTCTTTTCGCTTCCATAATGGCGCTAACCGCTTGCTCAAACTCATTTGTATGAGCACAGCTATAGGCTAGGTTTAAATGGCTGACAGCACAATCTAGTAACCTATTAGCATTTTGAGATGAAATAATGGCTTTACGAGCATATTGCTTTGCTTGTTCGTATTTTTCTAAGCTTAAGTGCAGGTCGCTTAGATTACAGAATATAAGTGACCTAAAATTGTCGTCTACGAGGTGTAAGTTTTCCAGTGTCTTTGAATAACATGCATACGCGAATTGGTAATCGCCTTGAACGTTATGGGCAGAGGCAAGCAAACCGTTTACAAAAACATAAAGTTGAATTTCTTCAGGCGAAATGACATTTAGGCAGGCTTTATAATGTTCAGCGGCGTCAGCTATATTATCGTGGCGATAGCTTGTTAAACCTTTGAGAAAAAGTGCAATAGACTCTGGGAGCTGTGTATCGTGAGCTTCGCATAAACTCGTAATTCTATCTTCTACTTCTTTCAATCCTTTGATTCCAGGGAAGTTCTGGATTCGCGTGATAATTCCCATAATCTGTGGGTAAAGCGTATTGCTCATAAGTTCCGTTTAGGTCAGCCATATTCAAAAATAGTGAATAGTATACCACGAAATGCTTATTACGCGTTCCATTCGTGAGGCTAATAAGTGGTAATTTCCTATCATTATCTTGAGCGGCGTACTGTTTTTATGTAGAGTGCGCGCAAAGTAATAATTATATTGGAGAGCACCATGGCTCGTACCATTCTGTACACTTATAAAGATGAAGACAAAGAGTTACTGTTTTCGAAACAAGAACACCGCACGATCCAAGAAGCTGTAGCGGCCGCTGAAGGTATAGACATCACTGAGTATCTAAAAACTGAGCAGCAGCTTGAGTTCATTTCTGATACTAAAGCGGTTCGTAACTACCAAGACAACTACTTCCGTAAGCTTGGTTTTACTAAGCTTACGTTGAAGCAAAAAGACAACCTTGGTGTCGGTAAAAAGAAGAAGTAAGCCCTCTGGCTTCTTTTTCTCGATCTGTAGTTTCTAGCTTTTCGTTTTCACTTGAGAGCTAAGAAGTTAAGAGCTAAAGAAACGAAAACACCGAACAATAAAAAATGCCGCAACCTCTTTCGAGATTGCGGCATTTTTATTTGTTCTTTTTAACTATCTAACCTTAGCTAGCTTAACGGTAAGTAACGATTACTTAATGTTAAGGAATGCAGCACCACGGACGCCGCCTGAATCACCGTGTTTCGCTTTGATGATCTTAGGACACTTCGCTACAGACAGTAGGTACTTAGGTATACGCTTTGGCATTTCTTCGTAGATAAGTTCGAAGTTTGAAAGACCGCCACCCAGTGCAACAACATGTGGGTCAAGACCCGTAAACAGGTTCGCAAAACAGATAGCCAATAGCTCCATGAAGCGATCTACGTGCTCAGCGGCTTTTGCTTCACCTTCGTTGTATGCTTGGATGATTTCAATCGCTTTCTTCTTCTCACCGAAGTAGTGCTCGTAAATCAGTTCGAAGCCGCGACCCGATAAGTAACTGTCTAAACAACCTTTCTTGCCACAACCACAACCCAGTAACGGTGCGTTGTCGCCAAGGTGGAACCATGCATCTAGAGGAAGGCGCATGTGACCTAATTCACCAGCAACGTGGTTACGACCAGAGAACACTTTACCTTCGTAAACCAAACCACCACCGAAGCCAGTGCCTAGAATTAGGCCTGCTACTGATGGTTCGTCTTTAAGTTCATCATCCCACGCTTCTGAAAGCGCAAAACAGTTTGCATCATTTTCAATTTTCACACTACGACCAATAAGCGCTTCTAGGTCTTTGCGTAGTGGTTTCCCCGTTGAAGCAGGTACGTTAACAACCAGCATTGTGCCGTCGTCAGCATCTTCCATTCCAGGAAGACCAAGACCAATTTTGCCTTCGCAAGAAAATTCGTTGTCGTACTTCTTTACCAAACCGGCAATTGTATCAAGTAGCAGTTGATAATCTTCAGTGGGCGTTGGTACGCGTTCTGTCGCTACTCGCTCAAGTTTTTCATTGAACGCACCAAACTCAATCTTTGTGCCGCCAACATCGAAGCCGTAATACATGAAATCTCTCCAATTTTTCCCTAAATTCGGGCAAATAAATTTTTGTAAATAAACAACTAAAGAGCATTATCCATAACACTCCCCCTACAAACCGTGATAGATGACAAACTTATCCCGTGTTTGAGTTTGTTTGAACAACAAGTCAGCACAAAGCGGTTAAAGGTTAGAGTGACTTCTCACTTTTAGTATGATCTATGAAAGCATTCAGGCTCGGTTTGGTTGGATCTGACTTATAACGTGTCTTACTTAACATGTAACTTTCCCGAAATGTCTCAAACCATAGCTGTAAAGTCTTGGCACCCTGCTCTTCACCAGCCTGTTTCAAAACCAAGCTCGCCACTTCTGCTGTCGAAAGGTGTTGTTCGTTGTCTGACTTGCGCATCATGTATTGAGAAACCGATTCAGGCTCAATCGACAATACAGGTAAATCTTGCAGATACTCTGAACGACGGAAGATACGTCGCGCTTCGCGCCAGCTGCCATCTATGAAAATCAGCAATAGTGTTTTGTTTGGGTCACGCATTTGTGGCAGATCTTGAACCACGCGTGTTTTGTCGTCGGTATAGTCTTCAGGGAACACGATCACAGGTTGGTATTTGTCCTCTTTTAGAACATCCAACATCTCTTGATTTGGCTCTGTGCGATGCCATAGGTAAGCGTAACTGTCTTTTACAGTATCGAGAATCAATCGACCTGTATTACTTGGTTTCAATATTTCGTTATCTGACAAGATCAACATGGTCGCGACGTTCGTACTTACGTCTGGTTGATGTTCACAGATACAGCTGTCTTGTTTTATTTTACAGAACTCACATCGCACTACTTTACACCCGCGCGCATTAAACGGCTTAGTAGCAATGGATAAACGATGTTGATATAAACGGTGAAAAGCGTGGATTCTCATGGACAATAACGATAAATCTAGAAAAGTGGCACGATTGTACTTACAGTGTCCTTAGAATGATAGAAGGAATAACCATGCAAGACCCATCCCTGCTTCGCCTTGTTTGTTTTATTGTCGTTTTTGGATTATGTGCGCTTTGGGAGTACCGCTTTCCACGTAAAACGCTGACTCAGAGTAAATGGTTTCGTTGGGGAAACAACTTTGCTTTAGTCGCTCTGAATAGCTTTCTGTTAGCGACGTTAATCCCTATCGCGGCGTTCCAAGCGGCAGTTATCGCACAAGATAACCAATGGGGTTTGTTTAATACCCTGTCACTTCCCAAAGAACTTAGCATTGTGGTTTGTGTATTGTTGTTGGATTTCGCTATTTACCTACAGCACTTGGTGTTTCACCGTGTTCCTTGGCTTTGGAAACTGCACCGAGTTCACCATGCGGACCTAGATATTGATGTCACAACGGGAACCCGCTTTCACCCAATAGAAATGATTCTTTCAATGCTGATTAAAGTGAGCTTGGTCGTAGCACTTGGTGTTCCAGTAATCGCTGTTGTCATCTTCGAAATTGTGTTGAATGCCAGTGCCATGTTTAACCACAGTAATGCGCGCCTGCCGTTGTGGTTTGATAAACGATTAAGAAAAGCGATCGTTACACCAGACATGCATCGCGTCCATCACTCTGTCATTGTTAAAGAAACACACTCAAACTTTGGTTTCTTCTTGTCGGTGTGGGACATTTGGTTCAAAACCTATCGCGCTCAACCTAAGCTTGGCCATGATAACGTTCAGATTGGCGTTCCAGAGATTCAAGATGGCAAAGAGCAACGGTTAGACTTAATGCTACGTCAGCCATTTGCACGATTCCCGACAACGAAAGACTAGGTTCGAATTCAGTTGAGTCTCAAGTTTATATTGAGATCAAACCTATCTTAATATCAAACCTGTTTCTATGACAAACCCGTCTCCATAACAAACCAAGCTTAATACTAAGCAAAACGCCCTTAGATTCTTGTGAAAACTTAAGGGCGTTTCTGTATCAATAGGAATTTTAGCGTTGTAAGTACTTCAACTATTATGCTGTCAGGCTTAATTCAGCACGCTCGTTTATTTCAATACGTACTTATGAAGCATAGCTTGTTGGTGTCCTGCTATCTCTCCGACTTGCTCTGAACTCTCGATCATGGACTCAAGCTGTAACTTAGTATTCTCCCCTTGTTCAGAAACGCGAGTTATAGAATGTGTTACATCAACCGTTGCACGTGCCTGTTGCTCAGTCGCCACCATGATTTGTTCAACACGTCCTTTAATTTGGCTAACCGCTACCTCGATTTTTTCAAACGCTTGTTTCACATCTCCACTGGTTTCCAGCGCATTCGCCATTTCATTTCTCGACTCTGTTACAGACGCCCGTGAGCGATCAGCGGCTGCCACCAATTCATTCATCATATTTCGTATATTAGTGGTTTGCTGAGAAGTATCGCTGGCTAGTTTTCTGACTTCATCGGCGACCACTGCAAAGCCTCGGCCTTGATTTCCTGCTCGAGCAGCTTCTATTGCTGCATTCAATGCGAGTAAGTTAGTGTTGTCAGCAATGCCGCTGATCATGTCGACCATTTCGCGAATCTGTTTAACACGTCCGTCTAAGTCGGCCATCGATTCTTCATTCATGCTTAGAGAACGTTCTAATGCATGCAGTCGCTGCTGGTTAAGTCCAACAACTTGACTCCCTGTCACTGACTCATTTTCAGCAAGCTGGGCGTCATCATTTGAGGCGTTAGAAATACGTGCAATTTCACCAATAGATGCTTCAAGCTCTGTAATCGTGGTAATCATGTTTTGAAGTGACTCATTTTGCTCGTGTAAGCTTGAGTTAGTTTGCTCTGCGGCATCGTGACTGACTTCCGCTGTTTGATAAAGCGTTTCACAGTTTCGTGTTACCAAACGCACCGAATCAGCGGTTGAATCTACGACCATATTTAGTTTCAAAGTAATAACCTGCAGCTCTAGCGGCCCCATTAGTTCACTTTGTTTAGAGAAATCATGATCTGCGAGCAAACTCAGTTGTTGAGTAATGTTTTTAAGACCTTTATTCATCCAGCGGCGTAATACAAACCATGAGAACACGATAATTATGGCTATCACTACTCCACTAATAAACAACACACGGTCAATACTGGTGATGGTTTGACTAACGACCAATTCGCTTTCATCAATCAGGTGTGCAGCAGTAGAAGACAATTGGTTCAATGTACTAATCACGGTATTCGCTAAGGTGATCACTTGGGTTAGGTTCTGCTCTTGTTGGTTAACCAGTTCCAGTTTCAGCAGTATTTGTCTAATCACACCTCCTTCTGTAAAGCCCTCCTTCACCATCTCATAAGGTGCGGTAAGGCTTGCAAACTCAGCAATGTCTGGGTGCCAATCGGCAAAATCGCTGTAAGCTAAATTAAGGCCCGCGATTCGGTTTCTCAACTGACGATATTCCTCTTGTGCTTTATCAATGTCAGATTGCATCATCAACATCAAGAAGGTATTGGCCATAGCGGATGCACTGGATGTAAATCGGTTTGCTGCATCGCTCGCTTCTGGGTTGTCTTCAACCAAGAATGAGCTGATTCGGTTCATTTCAGGTCCAATCGATCCAACACCATAACGAAACTCGCCCATTTTACTGTCGATTAGGTTTTGCTTACTTTGAATCTCAATCTGCGCCAGCAATACCGTGTTGGTCATGGTTTGTAGTTGCGCCATATCATCAATAAGGTTTTGTTGTTGATCTAAAGAGATCGCATCAGGAAAAGATTGGGAGATAAAAAGGAGTTCCTCAAGCGTGGTATTACTCTCTGTTGCGAGTTGTTCAATTGAAAATCTTGTTGAATTTAGTGCATCTAAGTCGGTGGACTGGGTGCTGTAGGTGAGAAGTTTCACTTGTTCTAATACGCTTTGCGTTAATTCAGCGTTGTGTAAAGCAAGAGGTAGAGCTTGTTCGGAAAGTGCACCAAAATGTCCTCCGACCCGTTCAACTCCTCGAATGCTAACCATTGATAAAAAGCTAACGAGTAAAAGAATGGCAATAAATACAGCGGTGACGGTTTGAATGAGTGAGAATGTATAACGTGAAGGTTTTATTGATAAATTTGTGTCGGGCATGTGAAATCCAGTTTGACTACGAAAAAAGATATCCTTAAGTTAGTTCGTATACTAGAAGTCCTTGATGACGTTTATATTTCAGTTTTTTGTCAGAAGAGTTACATATGAAATTCAGAAAAATGGCTGTAGTTACAATAACTTTAGCAACATTGGCTGCTTGTAGCTCGACGCTTAGTCAAACGGCACACAAGCCTCTGTCAAAGTTAGAACAATCAACGACCAATGCGTATATGAGTGTGTATGAACAGTGGAAAGGTGTGCCATATCATTTCGGAGGGACTTCATTTAGAGGCGTAGATTGCTCTGCTTTCGTTCAAATCGCAGTGCAAACTGCGACCCAGCAAGCCTTACCGAGAACCACAAAAGATCAAGTTAAAAAGGGAAAGGAAATAGCATATGGACAGGCAATAAGTGGTGACTTGGTGTTTTTCAAAACATCGATGACGGTACGACACGTCGGTGTATATTTAGGAAACAATCAATTCCTACATGCTTCGACATCGAAAGGTGTCATTATATCGAGATTGGATAACCCTTATTGGGCCTCTAAGTTTTGGCATTTTAGGCGTTTATAGTGATTAAAAGATTAACTGATAACACAGTTGCTTTGAAGGTACTATTTAAACGCCTATCGCTGTTTAGCCTAGTAAATGTACTAGAAGCTAATTAGTCGTATTGAGCGACCGCAGTATCAAACAGATTCTTCACTAATGCGATGTATTCATCTAAGAATACAATTTGTTCGTTAGTCGCTTTTTTTGACCATACACCAGCTAACACTTCACCTAAATCAGCCACCACTGAATCCGCTTCTTTCAATAGTTGAAAACGAACGCTTGAATGTAACTCAGGGTTTTGCTCGAAAATAGCCATGATGTTTGTTGATATCATGTCAGTGATGATGTCTTCGACACTTTCATTACCTGTATCGCCATTACTATTAGTAAAGACATCTAGGTTAAATGATAAGTGTTCGATCAAAGCCAAATAGCCATCGGTTTCTACAACCACAATAAATCTCCGTTTAAGCTCAAGAGCAGATTAATATGTACCTACCTAATACTATGTATATGAGTCTGTTTGTCATCTCTTTATTACTAAAAACTGTATTAAAGTGATCCGAGTTAGCATTTAAGCTTAAATTTCAATCAAAACACCCTAACTTCACCAAACACACCTAAAATATAGTGAAAAATAATCTCAACCTATTTCTGCGATTCTATTGTATGAAAATCATCATGCCGTGAGATTAGTTCCAAACTATTTCCTTATATCATTCTCAATTTCTGTTTTGATTTCAAAGGGCTTGAATCAGTTCGAGTTCACAAATCAGCCAATTGATTCTACATTAGTTGAAGAAGAACCAAGAACATTGACGAGTGCGTCTATAAATTGCTCAGATTTATCCTAAACTATTGCTATCAAACAAACAGTATTTCTAACCTTCAATTTTTAACTTTCAGTCTTTGAGGATTTCCTATGTGGCAGGCCATTTCTCAACAACTTTCAGATACTCTTCTATTTAACTTTCAGATTACTGAACGAACCAAGGTTTCTGGTGGTGACATTAACGATTGCTATATGATCAGCGATGGTAATGAACGCTACTTTGTAAAAGTGAACCAGCGAGAATTTTTACCTAAGTTTGAAATCGAAGCTGAGAACTTGCGTTTGTTAAGAGAAACCTCCACCGTTTATGTGCCTGAGTTGGTACTGATTGGTAAAACCAAAGAATGCTCATTCATTATTCTCAATTACTTGCCAACCAAGCCGCTTGAAACAAGCAATAATAGCTATGATTTTGGCGTTCAACTTGCCCAATTGCATCAATGGGGTGAACAGAAAGAGTTTGGTTGTGACCAAGACAATTATATTGGTAGCACCCTTCAACCCAACCCTTGGCATAAGAAATGGGGGCGTTTTTTCTCTGAGCAACGCATTGGCTTCCAACTGCAATTGTTAAAAGAAAAAGGCATCGAATTCGGCGATATTGATGACATTGTTGATGTAGTGAATATGCGTCTTGCAGGCCACAACCCTCGCCCTTCTTTGCTTCATGGCGACCTTTGGAACGGTAATGTTGCTAACTCAGCCTTTGGGCCAATCTGTTACGATCCCGCTTGTTATTGGGGCGATCATGAATGTGATTTAGCGCTAACTGAACTGTTTGAAGGGTTTTCAAAAGAGTTTTATGAAGGTTACCAGAGCGTCAATCCACTCGACGTTGGCTATACTGATCGGAAAGACATTTATAATTTGTATCATCTTCTCAACCACTGCAATCAATTTGGCGGCGAGTATTTAGCACAAACTGAGGCGTGTATTCAGAAGATACAGGCCGTTTAATACCAATCACAGCTAGTTACTGCGATCGATATAAGTGCAACGTCCCATATCACTATTCATTACGATCTATACAAGCTACTACGGTTGGTCAAGTTACAGTGAGGAGAATTCGCGATGCATAAATACACAGAAAAACATGTTTCTTGCCCCCATTGTGGGCATTCAATCAGCATAACACTTGATGCTTCTAATGGGAGCCAAGATTTTTATGACGATTGCCCTGCATGTTGCAATGCAATTCATCTGGACATGCAGGTTGACGAATTGAGAGACAGAATCCATCTGTCAATTGATGCAGATGATGAACAAGTTTTCTGAGCCCAGCCTTTGCTTGTTGATATAAAATGAAAGCTATTCATAGACCAAGCCAAAACGCAAAAAAGAGCACCTGATGTGCTCTTTTTAATATCTTCGACTTTTACTTAGTCAACGCTTTTAGGGCAAGTGTTATTGATGAACCGCTACTACGACGTCTGGTTTGCTAGTACGCGTTCAACAGTATCAACAATCGCTTGTGTTTGCGGATCAAACTCAATGTTTACTTGGTCGCCTACTTCACGGCCACCAAACAGAGTACGATTCAGCGTTTCAGGAATCAAGTGTACAGAGAATCGGTTCTCTTCCACTTCACCAATCGTCAATGAACAACCATCAACGCCAATGTAACCCTTGCTTAACACATACTTCATTGATTCTTGCGGCAGCTCGAACCAAAGCGTGCGGTTATTTTCTGTCTTAATCACATCAACGAGATTAGCCATCAGAGTAATGTGGCCAGACATGCTATGCCCGCCAATTTCGTCACCAAACTTTGCTGCACGCTCAACATTCACTTTGTCACCAACAGTCAGTTGGCCTAAGTTCGTCAATCGCAATGTCGCTTGCATTAAATCAAAAGCAATCTGATTGCCTGAAATTTCCGTTACCGTTAAGCAACAACCGTTATGAGCTACTGAGGCACCAATCGCTAATCCCTCAACCATTTCATCAGTTAACTCAATGGTATGAGTCTGAAACATGTCTTTTTTATTGATAGCAATCAGTGTTGCCATGCCTTGAACGATACCTGTAAACATAAGATTCCTTTAGTAACAGTTTTTCATAGCAGTTATTGTGACATTTCTTTATGATTCGTCCAGTGGAAGCTTAAGATCATTGTCTCTGATTCCTTCAGAATGTCCTTTCCTACACTATTATTCTAATTTTCCCTCTTATTTGGAGTTGTTTGTGCATCGTTACAAAGAAGAATCCTCGAATCTAATCAAACTTGCGACCCCAGTATTAATCGCATCCGTTGCACAAACTGGTATGGGTTTTGTTGATACCGTAATGGCCGGTGGCGTAAGTGCTATCGATATGGCGGCGGTTTCAATTGCAGCAAGTATCTGGCTACCATCAATATTATTTGGTGTTGGTTTATTGATGGCGTTGGTTCCTGTCGTTGCACAACTGAACGGTTCTGGTCGACAAGTAAAAATACCATTTGAGATTCAACAAGGTGCGTTTTTAGCGCTCGTCATCTCCCTTCCTATCATTGGCGTACTGTTCCAGACACAACTGATATTGGAGTGGATGGACATAGAACAACTCATGGCAGAAAAAACCATCGGTTATATGAATGCGGTGATGTTTGCTGTCCCTGCATTTTTGTTGTTCCAAACATTGAGAAGCTTTACAGATGGTATGTCTTTAACTAAGCCTGCAATGGTGATTGGTTTTATTGGCTTGCTATTAAACATCCCGCTTAACTGGATGTTCGTATACGGAAAGCTTGGCGCTCCCGCTCTGGGTGGTGTTGGCTGTGGCGTTGCAACGGCTATCGTATATTGGGTGATGTTTGCTCTGCTGTTCGCGTACGTTTTAACATCAAAGCGTTTGGCTAGAATCAATATCTTCGGTACGTTCCACAAGCCTCAGCTCAAAGCACAAATTCGTTTGTTTAAACTTGGCTTTCCAGTTGCTGCTGCTATCTTCTTTGAGGTGACGCTATTCGCTGTTGTTTCTCTGTTGGTTGCCCCTCTTGGGTCTTTGGTTGTTGCCGCACACCAGGTCGCAATTAACTTCTCGTCACTGATATTTATGATACCAATGAGTATCGGTGCCGCCGTGAGTATTCGTGTTGGCCATAAGTTGGGTGAAAACAACACTGAAGGAGCGAAAATCGCGACACACGTAGGAATCATTGTTGGTTTAGTCACAGCCTTAATGACAGCTACATTAACGGTACTATTCAGAGAGCAAGTTTCGTTACTGTACACAGAGAATATGGCGGTAATTACTGTTGCAATGCAATTACTATTGTTCGCTGCAGTTTATCAATGTACTGACGCAATCCAAGTTATCGCTGCAGGGGCTTTGCGTGGATACAAAGACATGCGTTCGATCTTCAACATTACTTTCGTTGCTTACTGGTTGCTTGGTCTTCCTATTGGCTACATTTTAGGAATGAAAGATTGGATTGTTGAGCCTATGGGCGCGTACGGTTTCTGGGTTGGGTTCATTGTCGGTCTAACATCGGCCGCGATTATGCTGGGTATGCGTCTGCACTGGATGCACAAACAAGACGACGATGTGCAGTTAGAATTTAGCTCTCGCTGAGTTATAACTCACTCAACCGGTATCCCTGATATTGAATACCAAAAAGAGCTCTGATATTCAGGGCTCTTTTTCGTCTAATCAATTAATACTGTTTTATGTGTAGATATTTTTGTGCGGAGACTGTCTACGGGGCGATATTTCGCATCAGTCGGCAGTATGTGCCTTAATATTCACTTTTCTCTCTAACGAAGCGCGCAAACTTGGGTTTTCCATTTTGAGTAAAGCCATTGTAACGAAAGGTAATACGGCTGCCGATCTCAGGCGGCGCAAGTCTCATTTGATCACTGAACCCGCTTCCAATATAAAATTCCACACCCTCTTCCGTGTAAACCAAAATCGAACCCATCATTCCTTTATACTTACCTGTCCCGCCCTTGTAGCCAATAACTGTGGCTTCGGCATCGTGATGCCTTTTTAGTTTTAACAGGTCATTGCTTCGACCTGCTTGATAACGACTGGTAATTTTTCTGAGCATCAAACCTTCGCCATTACGTTCATCGACATTGTCTAATTGATAAAACAGAGCTTCTTCATTTTGAATCGGTACATGTTCGATGTAGCTGACATGACGTTCTCCAATCACACTTACCCAATGCAATATGTTGTAATAGCGCTTTTGATAATCGCCAGTAGCCCCTGGCATATCAAACAGCATCAAGTCTATTTGGCGCCACGCAGCATCACTAGGTGTGTGATCGAGGACGGTGGATTGGACTAAGTGGAACTTGCCTCTTCCTGCCCAGAGCTCCCCTTCAAGGTGTACCTTCGGTAAGTTTTTTGTAAACCACTTCGGTGAGTATATGCGATTACCGTTGCGTGTATAAAGATGCTGCCCGTCCCACAGCGCTCTAATCCCATCGAGTTTTTCACTCTTCCAGTATTCAGACACATCAATGCCTTGCTGGTATGTGTTTGCGAGCACCAGATGATCAGGCGGTAAATAGGATGAATGAGATGCAAGCGAACACGCCCATAGAGTGGCTATCGCCAATTTAGTTAATCTCATCATTTGCTCCGTATTAATATCTGTAGTGGTCAACAAATGCCTTTAATCCTAAGCGCTCTAACACACAGTTAGACAATCTTTGCTAGAAGATGCGATCAACTCATCAACCTTATCTAACCTTTACTTTCATTCATTAAATTAATGGCTTATGGCTCTCATATGTTCCGCCGTTTTTAGTTCTCATATTGAGAAACCAACTTTCTCAATATGAGATAGAGATTAGCAGTCGATTTAAGTTGTTGAAAAATATAAATATAAAAGTTGGCACATTCAGTGCAATTGTTCATACATACTTAAAAGGAGATTTCGCTATGGAACTACGTAAGATTGATTTGAATACAACCACACTAACTCTTTCTATCTTCGGTGATTTAGACGCAGCGGGAAGCCGTGATGCTCAGACTGATATTGACGATGTAATCTCAAATGACGGCCACCCTGAAATCGAAGTCGATTTTAGCCAAGTTGAGTTTTTAGATTCATCTGGTGTCGGCGCGATTGTTTACATGTTCAAACGCCTAACTGAACGCGAACGCAACATGCGACTTGAAAATGTGACTGGTCAGCCTCTTGAAATAATGAACTTGTTACGTATTGGGCACGCCATCCCAGTAAACTCAAAAAATCCTACAAATTCATGAAGATCCACTAAGCTAGAAGTAACAAAACATAATAATAAAAAGTAAAAACATAGGACGTTGGCATGAAAATACTGAAAAGCTACATAGCCCTTTCTCTGTCTGCTTTAGTTCTAGGTGGCTGTACTAGCTACCCTGAACAAGGCACTGGCGGCTTGGCTGAAAGTTATGACTCTATTAATTACCAAAATTCCGACTTTTCTCCTGTCATGCCAGACGAGCCTCTTGGTCCTGAACACGGATTACGTTTTGATTGGCAACTGGCTAAATTACATCTTGATGCCTTGATTCAAGAAGGCGCCCGTTGGTGCTTCCCCGCTGCTGTTGTGCAAGCGATAGAGAAGCAAAATCGTATCGCTCGCGAACTACAAGGTGGCCTGCTTCTAGATGCGGCAAACGACCTAGTCATTCAAAGAAAACGTTTAAACGAACTTGAAGTTCAACTGGACTATGTGACGTCACAAGCACGGTGTGAACCACCAAAAAATGAAAACCAATTTAGAATGCAATTGTCGGTTATCGAACAGTTGTACGACCTGCTTAATGTTGACAACCAATTTGCAGAGAACTCTACCGAAGTTAACCCAAAGTACATGGGGCGACTTGCTGAAGCGACCAACCTGTTGAAAGAACACAAATCCATAGACCTTGTTGTTACCGGCCACGCTGATGCAACGGGTGCCGAAGAATACAACGATAAGTTAGCACTTGGACGAGCGAAACAAGTCGAACGCTACCTAACTATTTTTGGCTTAGGTGCTCAACGAATCAAAGCGGTATCTGTTGGCGAAACGGTTCCTCTTTTTGAAGGCGAATCAGACGGTACGCGTTTAACTAACCGCCGAGTGAGTATTGAAGTTATCTCCCCTAAAAATGCCGAGAAAATGGGAGGTGGATTATGAAATCATTGATCGCTTTTATCATCACCCTATCGTTAAGCTTTACGAGTGTCGTAAATGCTAACGAAGAGTTTTCAGACGCGGTTCAAGTCGGTGACCTTATCCAAGTTAACGTACCCGGTGAAAGTACGTTGAACAAAGGGTTCCAAGTGGATAAACGTGGCCGCATTACCCTCCCTGAAGTGGGCGCCGTATTTGTTGCGGGTTATAACAGTGAACAACTTAACAAAGTCGTTTTAGAGTCACTGGCTACCGCTTATAAAGATCTTTCAAACGCTTCGGTATATGTAAAAGAGCAGCAAATTATCATCTACGTGCAAGGTTATGTAGAACAACCCGGTGAATACACACTGGCGTTAGGCTCAAGTATCCAAATGGCGCTTTACGCAGCGGGTGGATTACGCCCAGGCGCGCAACTGGACAAATTGATTCTTAAGCGAGGCGCGGATAAGAAAGAGTTTAACTACAAACGTTTCCTTGATTCAGGTGACGAATCAACGCTACCTACTCTGCAATCATTGGATTCGCTTTTTGTTCCAGCATCGCCATTAGTAGGCAATATTGAACAAGAATTCGATGCTGCCAAGCTTGCTAACTCTGGCGACAGTGCAGATTCTCGTAATTCCATTAAAGTATTTGGCGAGGTAAACGCGCCGGGTTCGTTCACTTATAAAGAGAACACCGACCTTGTCGACGTACTAATGCGCTCGGGCGGCGTAACTCGCTATGCAAGTGTTGAGCAAATTCGTGTGATTTCAAATAACACACCGACGCTGTTCAATCTTAAACGTTATTTAGATTCTGGTGACGAAAGCTTGCTTCCAATCTTACGCCCGGGTGCGACCATTTTCGTGCCTAAGCAAGAAGAAGAGATCAAGTCCGGCGCAAACATGGTTTACGTTATGGGTGAAGTCGCTGCCCCTGGCGCTTTTGAAGGAAAAAGAGACGCTACCTTCATGGATATCCTTGCCAATGCTGGCGGTCCGACTCGATTTGCTGAGTCACGACAAATACGTGTGATCAAAGCAGATGGTCAAGTGCTTAAGTTCGATTTAGCGGCTTACACAGAAGGCCTACCTAACTCTAATCCTCCAAGCATTAAAGCCGGTGACGCTATTTTCGTTCCAGAGAAAACCGACATGAACGAGAAATCTTGGTTAAAGATTGCACCAGATAGAGCAGTTAACGTGATCGGTGAGGTGAATCGACCTGGTCGTATAGAATGGTCAGATGAAATGAACTTTATGGGATTATTGGCACACGTCGGCGGCCCCACGCTACGCGCTGACACATCGAAAATTGAAGTCGTGACGGGTAGAAAGTTGGTTGTGTTTAATCTTGATGATTTCATCAGAAATGGTGCGCCACGAGATCTGATGCCACAAATTCGTGCAGGCTCTATCGTCCGTGTCCATGACTTACCACAAGATCCGTCAGACAATAAATCTCAATGGGTACGTCAAAGCTCTGATGCTTCGATCTACATTTTTGGACAAGTGAATGCACCGGGTCGTTACCGCTTCACCAAAGACATGCACTTTCTTGACATTTTGTCTGCAGCTGACGGGCCTACTAAGGATGCCGATATACACAACGTTCGTGTCACGCATCGTGATAAAACCTACTCTAAAGTAAGCAAACTCAATCTATCGCTCTACTTTGAAACCGGTGACGAATCATTACTGCCAAATGTAACTACCGGTGACACCATTTATATTCCGGAGAAAGGTAAAAACTGGTTAGACACACCGAAGGAAGAAACCGTTCGTGTGCTTGGTGCGATTAACAACCCAGGACGTTATGTGTTCAACGACAACATGACCATTTTAGATATATTGGCAGAGGCGGCAGGCCCTACCGACAATGCTTACGTAGAGAAAATTACCATTGTGAATATGTCTTGTTGCCAAGGCCAAGCTCGTACCTTCGACCTTGTTGAATTCAGCAAAACAGCCAATATTTACAACCTACCAGTACTGCGCGCTGGTGACACTATCTACATCCCAGATCGCCGTGAGAGCTTTATGGAAAAAGCTCGTGTAGGTCTAGAAGACATATTACGTCTAACAACAATGATCGTCTTAATAGGAGCTTTATAATGACTATTTCAGCAATCCAAGCAGAAGTAGAACAACTGTATCTAGCTTCTGAACTTAACGGACAGAAATCGATTTGCGTGACTGCCTGTCATTCAGGTGACGGCGTAACCTCTATTGCAACTGCATTAGCAGAACGTTTTCTCCTTGCTGGTCATTCTACGCTTTATGTTGACCTCAACTTATACAATCCTGCTTTTAAAGATTTGAACATGTTGGAAGACAATCAACAGGGACAGTTAATTGAACATGTCGAGTCTCATCGTACGTTTATCGGTGTCCCTGCTCCACAAATTGCATCAACGCAATTGGCTTATAAAGATCCGACTACATTACAAAAAGTGGTGAACAAATGGTTAAAGAAATACGATCGAGTCATCATTGATACCTCACCGCTTCTCAATATTAACAAAGGGAATATCCCCGCACAGTCTGTTGCGAGTGCCTGTGACAGCACATTGATGGTTGTCGCCTATGGTGAAACCTCTAGTCACCACCTAGAACAAGCGAAAAAGCTGCTTGATGCGCAGAGTATCAATCTTATGGGTTGTGTGATGAACATGAAACAAACACCTAGCTTTGCACAAGAGTTGGTAAGACAAATCAATCGCATGAAATTCCTTCCATCTAAACTTCGCGATAGCTTGGCCAATAAGCTTTACCAAAATGAGTTTTTAAATCTACCGATGTAACTTTTCTGCGCCACGATAGCTTTTTTGTACAACTATATCTTTTGTATGCAACTTAGCTTTCTTGTGCAGCTGTATGGCTGTCATTAAACCCTGACAGCCACCGCTCCTATTGGACTTTACGCCCAAACACCCCAAAACCAAGTTGGGTGTTTTTAGCGAAATTATTGTTAAAAATACGATTTTAAAAACCAATCAACGCATTTCACACACTTCGATCGTGGTCTTACCACCTTTAAAACCCTTCAAAAATCAACCGCCCATGCCTAACTTTATCGGTAATGTGACACAGACGGTTAAAGTGCCATGTAAATCGCATCAAAGATGGAATTCGTACGATTATTCCCTAAGATTATAAATAGAGGTGGTTTTTGACGAATTTGTAATAGTTTGACAAAGTTATCCGATGGCTGTTGAAACACAGTGGATGAATTGGCAAATCACACTTCACTGACTTTGCACATTTATCTATTCAAACTTCACCCATCCCTCCTTCTGCTCAAATGGTTCAAATACACGGAAAGGATCACCATCGAGCAATTTAGATAATCAATTTACCTTGGTTACCTTAGTTGTATTATTAAAGAGAAAGGAAACTCAATATGAAATACAAGTTAAGCTCCGTATTTTTGTTAGTAGCAGCAGCCAGCGGTAATGCTAACGCTGGAGAATGTGGCAGCGTAACAATCGCAGATATGAACTGGAACTCTGCAACACTGATCGCTAATATCGACCAATTCATCCTAGAACATGGTTATGGGTGTGATGCCGAACTTATCCCTGGCGACACTATGCCAACAGGCACATCCATGATTGAAAAAGGCCAGCCTGATGTTGCACCTGAACTTTGGAGCAACAGCTTAAAAGACGCATTAGATAAAGGTGTCGAAGAAAAACGTCTTCGCTATGCAGGTAAATCACTTGTTAACGGCGGCGAAGAAGGTTTTTGGGTTCCTGCTTACCTCGTTAAACAATACCCAGAGATGGCAACCATCGAAGGCGTGCGTAAAAACGCCAGCTTATTTAAGCACCCTGAAGACCCAGATACATCAGCATTCTACAGTTGCCCAGCTGGCTGGAACTGTCAGATCAGCGCCGGAAACTTGTTTAACGCTCTTGAGCTTGAAGGCAGCGGTTTCACTATTGTTGACCCAGGATCGAGTGCTGGATTATCTGGCTCTATCGCAAAAGCTTATGAGCGCGAAGAAGCTTGGTTCGGTTACTACTGGGCGCCAACTGCCGTTCTAGGCAAATACGACATGGTTAAAGTTGACTTTGGCAGTGGTGTTAATGAACAAGAGTTCCTAACTTGTACCACTAAAGAAGACTGTGATTCACCTAAAGCGACCATGTACCCGCCTTCACCCGTTCACACTATCACCACTGAGAGTTTTGCGTCACGTGCTCCTGAAGCTTATGACTACTTCACTAAACGTGGTTTCACAAACGACAAAATGAACTCGCTGCTTGCTTGGATGGAAGACAACCAAGCCGATGGTGAAGAAGCAAGTCTGCATTTCTTGAGTGAATTCCCAGAAGTATGGCACCCATGGGTTTCTGAAGAAGTGGCTAAGAAAGTTGAAGCCGAACTGTAAAAGCTTGGTTTAACAACAAGTAATTACGCTTCAACAATAATACGGAAATAACGTCGCTATACTTGATGTTATTCATGATTCGGAGCCCTTTTCATAGGCGATTACCTCATCGTATGAACAAGTGGCTCCGAACTATAAGGATATAAAATGGCTGACACCAATTGGTTATCAACCTTTCCAGAGATGGAACGCGCTGATTTACGAACCATAAAAAAGACGCTGGATGGCGCATACCGTGAATTCTCTCGTGAATACGGTGAAATGATTGAATCTCTATTTGACCCTCTTCTTTCATTCCTTGTTTGGTTTGAAAAACTTCTTATCTCAACCCCTTGGATTATAGTCCTCGCTGTTTGTACAAGCCTTGTCTATGCAGCGAGTCGTTCTTGGAAACTGGCTTTAGGTTGTGTCATTTCCCTGCTCCTTATTGGTTACTTTGGTATGTGGGAAGACACCATGCGTACGCTCAGTATCATCACTGTGTGTACCTTGGTTTCGATATTCTTAGGCATTCCGATTGGCATTGCGATGGCTCGCTCGAATCGAGCGCAATCTATCGTTACGCCGATGCTTGATATCATGCAAACCATGCCGGCATTCGTTTACTTGATCCCCGTGGTAATGCTGCTTGGTATCGGTAAAATCCCAGGGCTGATCGCCGTGGTTATCTACGCGATTCCACCTGTGATTCGTTTAACCAACCTAGGCATACGCTTAGTCGACAAAGAAGTATTGGAAGCGGCTACCGCTTTTGGTGCGAGCAAAAAGCAACGCTTATGGGGTGTTCAACTACCGTTAGCAATGCCAACGATCATGGCGGGTATCAACCAAACCATCATGATGGCACTGTCTATGGTTGTTATCGCATCAATGATTGGTGTTAAAGGCCTAGGACAACCGGTTCTTAAATCTATTACCAACCAATACTTCACATTAGGCTTGATGAATGGTTTCGCCATTGTTGCCCTAGCAATCCTTTTTGACCGCGCTTCGCAGGCGTACGCAAGAAGAACCAATGCGCATTTAGGAGGACTCAAGCATGACTAAACCATTGATTGAGATTAGTGGCCTATACAAAGTGTTTGGACCGAAACCGATGTCTGTGATGAACCGAGTTCAGAGCGGCGAACACAAAGACCAGATTCTTGCTGACACGGGTCATACCGTTGGTTTGAAAGAGATTAACCTTGAGATTAACCGTGGCGAAATCTTCGTTATCATGGGGCTTTCTGGCTCGGGTAAATCGACGCTGATTCGCCATTTCAACCGTTTAATTGACCCAACTCAGGGTAAAATTATGGTCGAAGGCATTGATGTAATGAGCCTGAATACCAAGCAATTAGAAGAGTTCCGTCGTCATAAAATGTCGATGGTATTTCAGCGTTTTGGTTTAATGCCTCATCGTACCGTGGTAGAAAATGTTGCGTACGGGTTGGAAGTACAAGGCATCAAAAAAGAAGACCGTTTAGCGAAAGCCAATGAGTGGTTAGAAACGGTGGGGTTGAAAGGTTACGGCAAGCAGTACCCTGCCCATCTTTCTGGCGGTCAACAACAACGTGTTGGTCTTTCTCGAGCTCTGTGTACTAATGCTGAAATCTTATTAATGGATGAAGCGTTTTCAGCGCTCGATCCTTTGATTCGAAGTGAAATGCAAGATCAACTCATTGAACTGCAAGAGAAGCTTCATAAGACGATTGTTTTCATCACCCACGATTTGGATGAAGCACTTCGTCTTGGCGATCGAATCGCAATTTTGAAAGATGGCGAGTTGGTACAACAAGGTACGCCACATGAGATTCTGCTGAATCCAGCCGATGACTATGTAGAGGCATTCGTTAAAGACGTAAACCGTGCTCGTGCTTTGACCGTTGAAACCGTTATGCAGCCCCCTCTCTATCGAATCACATCTGAAACGATTGAAGGTGCTTTGGCACAAATGAAGATGCTGAAAAATGACTACGCTTATCACGTAACGGATGAAGGCTATCAAGGTCTAGTCACACAAGAGAGCCTACAGGATGCAGTTGAAGATTCATCGGTGCATGACTTCAGTGAAGAGATATACGAAGAAGTTCCAGCCATTTTACCTGATGCGGTGATTGAAGAAGTGCTACCAGACACTATGTCTTGTGACTATTCTCTTCCGGTTGTTGATGAGGACGGTAACCTAAAAGGTGAACTAGAGAGAAGCGCTGTTGCTGATATCTTCTCTGAAAGTAGCGAGGAAGAAGTAGAAACCGACCCAAAGCCAAAGATTGATAAAGCTTCGTAGTTCAACTTTTCGTTATCTAAAGCACGGCTGTTTAAATTATCGCTATTTGGGTTATAGCTTTTTAGCTTAGCCAAGCGAGTTAACTGGCTCTAAGACCACTGTTGTTAGTAACTGCAGTGGTCTTTTTTATGTGTATCGGCCTCGCTTTGTCCTGCACACTCCCCTTTAAGCTTATAAGTACCCAGGCTAATAGGTGCCTAAGTTTATACTTCATAAGAGAAAACAAAATTAAATCAGTCCGTTAGGCTTGTCACAAACCCTGTAGCAATATGAGTGAGATGGTAATTAATTGCTCTATTTATACGACAAGCAGTTGAAATTATTCTAGAAAATGACTAGAACTTAATTATTACGCTCAACAAAAGGAACTTAGTTTGATGAATACCCCTGTAACGTCAGACACACCCGCAAATCCAAACTCACAAGAAGTTAGCGGGCTTGTTGATGAAAGCGTTCTAGAGCAAATGATTCAAGATACAAGTGCGGATATTATCCCGATCTTGATCGACCATTATGTCGAAGAATCACAAACACGCTTGGTCGCCATAAAAGAGGCTGTCGCTCAGCACGACGCTCAAACACTTGAGTTTGAGGTTCATACTCTTGGCAGCACCGCACTCTCATTAGGTAATCGCCCTTTGGGTGAGTTAGCTCGCGCTTTAGAGAAGCAATGTTTAGAACAGAATCATGATGCGGTATTTCGACAAGTTGACGAATTATTAGAACTCGCAGAGCGTTCAATCAAAGCCTTGCTTGAAAGAAAGGAGGCAGGCTTCAGTTAACTTTGGATGTTCATCATAGGTATAAGATAAAAACTCAACATAGTCGTTATCAATATAGTGGTTATCAATATAGTAACCATTAACATGCACTCCGTCGTGACCAACAACGCGAGAAGTACACCTATAGTTTGTTAAGAGATTGCATGCGGTAGATAACAATTACACAAAACTCGTATTGATGGATACATATCACTATGTTATTGATTGGTTAGGATAAAGTTTCAAAAGGAATACACAATGCGCCCTAAGGTATTGTTAGTTGAAGACTCCACATCACTCGCCGTACTCTACAAGCAGTACGTAAAAGACGAGCCCTACGATATTTTCCACGTCGAAACCGGCGCGGAAGCGAAGACCTTCATTGAAAGACACTCACCACAGCTTGTTATTCTCGATCTTAAGCTGCCCGACATGCCAGGTGAAGAAGTACTTGATTGGATTAGCGAAAGTGAAATACCAACCGCCGTCATCATCGCGACAGCACATGGCTCAGTAAATATTGCTGTAGATCTCATCCAGCGCGGTGCGGAAGATTTCTTAGAAAAGCCAATTCAAGCCGATCGACTTAAAACCTCTGTCCGCTTGCATTTGAAACGAGCTAAGCTAGAGAACCTTGTCGATGACATGCAAAGCAAGTTCGATCGTGACCGCTTTCATAATTTCATCGGCTCTTGCCTACCTATGCAAGCGGTTTACAAGATCATCGATTCGGTAGCACCAACCACAGCCAGCGTGTTTATTAACGGTGAAAGTGGTACGGGTAAAGAAGTGTGTGCGGAAGCGATCCACCAAGAGAGCCAGCGTAACGGTAAGCCCTTCGTGGCTATTAACTGTGGCGCTATCCCTCGAGACCTAATGGAGAGCGAAATTTTCGGTCACGTTAAAGGTGCCTTTACTGGTGCAACAACCGACCGTAAAGGTGCGGCGATGCAAGCGCATGGCGGCACCCTATTTCTCGATGAGCTTTGTGAAATGGAATTGGAGATGCAGAAGAAGCTCCTACGATTTTTGCAAACTGGGACGTTTACCCCACTCGGTGGCAACCGCGAGATTAAAGTGGATGTCAGAATTATCTGTGCGACCAACCGCGATCCACTGGTTGAGGTAGAAGAAGGACGCTTTAGAGAAGACCTTTACTATCGTGTTCACGTTGTGCCTATCGAGATGCCACCGCTTCGTGAACGAGGAAGTGACATTGTCACCCTGTCTAATCACTTCTTGAAGCTGTACGCGAAGCAAGACAAGAAGAAGTTCAAATCAATAGACAAAGAAACGCAGAATCTACTTAAACGTTATGCGTGGCCAGGCAACGTACGTCAGTTGCAAAACATCATCCGTAACATCGTGGTGTTGAACAATGAAACGAGCGTGACCAAAGACATGTTACCGCCTCCGATTAATAAAGTAGACGTAGCTACAGCCACGAAATCAGTGACACCTATTCGAGTAGCTGCGCCCCAAGCTGCTGTTGTGAAAGCACCAGAAGCTAAGTTGCCACCTATTACACCGGAAGAGTTGGAGCAATCCTCGGTTATCCCCGCTAACAACGACCCGATGACGCCCGTATTTACAACAAGCGAAGGTGCTATTCGTCCAATGTGGCAAATAGAGCGCGAAGCTATTCAACATGCCATCAATCATTGCGATGGGAATGTGTTAAACGCTGCCGTGCTGTTAGAACTTAGCCCTTCTACTGTTTATCGTAAGAAACAGGCTTGGGAATCGGAAGATGAGTACAATCAAGCCTAGCCAAGGTGTACTCAACGTAAACCTTCACGAGATTTGGCTGTTGATCGACAGCCAAACTTTTGGAGGCATAGAAACGCATGTTTTAGAGTTAGCACAAGGCCTGATATCTGAAAGCGCTCAGTATTCAGAGGCTATTCGAATCGTTCTTTTGACTAAGTTTAATCCTGAAGCGATCATCGTTGAAAAGTTGAATGCGCTGAACATCCCTTATAGTTACCTCTCCGATTTAGCCTCATACTCTGCAGGTTCAAGCGGCAATAGCGCGACACAGCTTAAACGTGCAGCTCATCATTATCAGCCAAGGCTTATTCATGCTCATGGTTACAAAGCAAGTTTGGTCAGCAAACTAATAAAGCTCCCACCTCGTTTAAACAACACCAAACAAATCACCACTTATCATGCAGGTGAAACCCCAACAGGCAAAGTGTGGCTTTATGACTGGCTCGACCGTTACAGCAGCTTTCTTTCTGATCGGTCGCTCGTGGTCAGTGAGAAGATTAAAGCGAAAGTGCCGAGTAAAACCCATCAATTGAATAACTTTGTTAAAGTCCCAACCGAATTAACAAACTCCCCTTCATCAAGCCCATTCCATGTAGGCTTTGTGGGACGATTAAGCCACGAAAAAGCGCCTGATCGATTTGTCGCATTAGCCAAATCGTTTCCTGATGTTCGGTTTGAGCTTTTTGGTGACGGGCCAGAAATGGAAGCGTTAGTTAAATCGCAGCCTGATAATGTTACCTTTCATGGCCATCAAACCAATATGGACGACGTTTGGAGCCAAATCGATTTGTTAATCATCCCTTCCCGCTTTGAAGGCTTACCTATGGTGGCATTAGAAGCCATGATTCGCGGCATTCCTGTCCTCGCCACCTCAGTTGGTAACTTGCCTAAACTCATCGAGCACCAAGTTAACGGCTACCTCGCCAATTCAGAAGCTGAACTAAAACAGTTTTTATCTTTGTGGATATCATTGTCGATTGAACAACGTGACTCTCTCAGAAGTAACGCGATAGAAACCGTCAAACACCAATATTCGCCACAAGCTGTTGTCCCGAAGTTGTTGGAAATCTATCAACTCGACCGCTAATACTCGTCTTAGTAGTTAACTGGACATTTTGGCTAGATGATTTAAGTACTTTAGACAGTTTTATACTGATTCTCAAAATGACAAATCTCAACTTAAAATTATAGTCTAACTCAATAATCCAACATTAAATCAGTTAGTTAAATGAAATTCATAACTGGCATTCGCTTTGCAATCTTTAACATCAGGCGTCAATACGACTTTCAAATGTATAACGATAGGGAGCTGCCATGAATAGTTTACTCAGCAATAGAGATTACAATGTTCACCCCTGAAGCCAACAGATTGCCAGTCATCATCACTATCAGCACCTTGTGTGTTGGGCTTGGTATTGTTTGGTACTTTGTGCCTCACCCTGCTGTCATTGTGGCGCTCGCTCTTGTGCCATTAGCTGGGTTATTCGTGTTAAACAAGACATTCTGGCTAGTTCTACTGTTCGTTGTCTTTTCATTTTTCCGAATTCACGAAGCCATACCTCAACTCTATTCGTTAAAAATACCGCTGATGCTTTCATTAGGCGCTCTGTCGGCTCTTCTATGGCATGCATTAATCAGTAAAGAACTTAAAATCTTCTGGCACCCTTGTTTAAATTGGCTCGCCATATTTTGGGTCTTGGTTTTCATTGGTATTATCTTCGCGTCCAACAGGCCAATAGCACTGGCAGAATTCAAGGGCGTTTATTGGAAAATTATCGTGATGACGCTTGCGATTACTTGGCTAGTAAACACCACGGGAAATCTCGCAAAAACCGCGATGACGATTATCTACGCTGGCGCTTTAGTCAGCTCTATTGCCGTGTACAACTCAGTAAATGGTATTGGGCTTGTCGAGGGCTCACGCGTGACCATTGGCCGCGATTTTGGATCTATGTTAGGTGACCCGAACGACCTCGCACTGGTACTGATGTTCCCACTCGCCTTTACGATAAGCCAAGCCACCACGACTGGAATCTCACGATCCAAACGTTTAATCAGTGCCTTAGTTTGTCTGTTACTGCTCGCCGCCATTATTGCCACTCAAAGCCGTGGCGGATTGCTGGGTTGTATTGCGGTGATTGGTATTTTTGCGTGGAAACTAGTGCGCTCTAAAGTCCTGTTAATCTCGGTAGGAACGGTCGCGGCCGCTGTGCTCTACTTGGTTGCTGGGATCTCAGACAGATCTTCTGGGGGTGCTGCTGAACAAGGCATCGATGAATCTGCAATGGGGCGAATCTATGCTTGGGAAGCGGCAGTAAAAATGGCAGTTGAGAACCCACTGACCGGCGTAGGGTTGAACAACTTCTTCTCGAACTACTTCTTTTATAGCTCGCACTGGGACGGACTGAATCACGCCGTTCACAGTACTTGGTTTGGTGTGTTAGCAGAAACAGGCTTTATTGGTCTGATCATTTTTGTTTGTCTTATCGTTTCTTTGATCAAAACCTCTCGCTCTACGCTAGCGAGATTAAAAAACTCGACCACAGAAATCGCCCCCGAGCTTAATGCGGTCGCCTATGCGATCTATGCAGGTCTGATTGGAACAATCGTGTCGGGTACATTTTTGACTCAAGGCTTCAACTGGCCGATTTATATCCTCGCAGCACTCACTGTTTGCGTCTCAAACGTATCTCAAACTGCCTGTCAAAATGAGAAAACCTAAAAGCCAAGCTTTAACGTTTTGAAAATATTACATTTATTTAGTGGCACGGTATATGAAAGAACTTCTATATAACAAGATAGAGGAGTTTCATTATGACGTCATTATCTATGCATCAATTTAAACATTGGCTTAAGTTTCATCCTAATTCTCGAATTAGAAATGTGTTTTCCATTTTGAAGAACATCAGAAGCACAGAGCTACCTTCCCCTCAAATACTTAATCGTTGCCTCTATCAAGCGCACAAGCTAGTGGTGAATTTGGTTTCTGGCTTTACGCGATTCTTCTACTGGACACCAACTTTCAAAGGTCGTGTGGCTCAGTGTGGTAAACGCCTCTACTTGTATGGTGGTCTGCCTTTCGTCAGCGGTCCGGTACAAATTACGATTGGCGACAACTGCCGTATCTCCGGCCACACGACATTCTCTGGATGTACTCAACCACTTGAAGGCTTGGAACACCCACTGTTGACGATTGGTAACAATGTCGACATCGGTTGGCAGTCGACGATCGCTGTTGGAGGTAAAGTGGTTATCTCTGACAACGTACGTATCGCTGGCGGCGCGTTCCTATTTGGATACTCTGGTCACCCGCTTGATGCAAAACGTCGAGCGCTAGGTGAAGGTGATGACCCTCAGCAAATCGGTGACATCATTCTTGAACCCGATGCGTGGCTAGGCACGAATGTGACGGTTAAAGGTGGCGTAACCATCGGCGAAGGTGCCGTAATAGCCGCAGGCAGCGTGGTAACAAAGAGTATCCCTCCCTTTGCAATCGCAGGCGGCAACCCAGCTAGAGTTGTCGGTCAGATTAAATCCGTTGAAGTGACAGAATCCGATGTGTTCGATTCATTAGAGACTCATGGAGGTGACCATGCGTGATTTAATCGTATTTGGTGAAGACTTTGGCGGCCTACCTTCATCAACTCAACATTTAGTTCGCCACCTTGCTAAGCAACACAAAGTATTATGGGTCAACTCTATTGGCTTAAGACAACCGAAGCTGTCCGCTAAAGATGTGACACGAGCGTTCAACAAATTGTTTGGCAAAACCAAAGCCGTGACTCAAAACATGCTTGACTCAGAGGGACACGACAACATTACTATCGTTAACTTAAAAACAATCCCTGCGCCTGCTTCTCAATTTTCTAGAAAGTTGGCTCAGCAAATGATGTTGCACCAACTAAGACCGATGATTGCTGAACTTAATCTAAATGCTCCTATCCTATGGACTTCTCTTCCGACCGCTGTTGATCTGTGCGGGCACTTGGGCGAGTCATCTGTCGTCTATTACTGCGGCGATGATTTTAGCGCCTTGGCTGGTGTTGATCATGACACCGTTGCACAGCATGAATCAGAGATCATTGAAAAATCTACGCTTATATTTGCGGCTAGCAAAAAGTTGATGGATAAATTTCCAAAGCATAAAGCTCACTTGCTACCACATGGTGTCGACGTAAACCTGTTTTCAACACCCGCACCAAGAGCAAAAGATTTACCAAGCAACCACCGCCCTATTGCTGGTTTTTATGGCAGCCTTTCTAAGTGGCTCGATTATGAAATGATTGATCATGTTGCGAATGCGATGCCGGAATGGGACTTTGTTTTCATAGGTCCGAATGAGCTCGATACGCTCATGCTACCTAAGTTGGATAACGTACATTACCTTGGCCCTCGTCCACACCACACGCTGCCGAGCTATTCTCAACATTGGGATGTGAGCTTGTTGCCTTTCGTGGATAACGAACAGATCCGAGCATGCAGTCCATTAAAGTTGATGGAATACCTTGCGGCTGGTACACCAATTATCACAACGCCGTTCCCTGCTTTGGTTCCATATCAAGAGCACGTAACCACGGTTGACAGTGCCAACCAAATGATTTGGGCGCTTGATCATGCACGCCAGCTGAGCAATTCACCTATCTCTGTCGTCGAACAAGAGAGCTGGCAGAACCGTGGTAACTTCGTGCATTGGATGTTGGAGCTATTATGAATAATCTGAAATTGCGGTTATTAGTTATCATCAATGCGATGTGGCGCCAACGCTACGTTATCGTTCTGCCAATGCTCATTTTGCCATTTGTAGGCCTTGGTGTGAGCAAGTTGGCTCCAACTAAATATGACGCGCATACCAGTATGTTGATTCAAGAAACAGCCAAGATGAATCCATTTTTGGAAGACATCGCCGTCTCTACCATGCTCAAAGATCGACTTAACGCATTGAGAACATTGCTTCACAGTCGACATGTTCTTTACTCGGTCGCTGATGAACTGCAATTAACCAGCCCAGATATGCCTGAGGTAGATAAACAAGAGATCATCACTGACTTGTCTCAGCGTTTATCAGTTACTCAACTTGGAAAAGACTTTCTAAAGATAAGCTTAACGTCGAACACGCCAGATGGAATGGAACAAACGCTTCGAGCGGTGAGTGAACATTTTATTGAACAGCTGCTCGCGCCGGAACGTTCGTCAATTGAGGACTCAAGTAATTTCTTGAAAATCCATATAGACAAACGTAGCGCGGAACTTGAAGAGGCAGAAGAAGCGCTAGCCGCATACATGAACGAAAACGTCCAATCGACGCCAGAGGTCCAAAGCCAAAGTTTGAATCGCTTGGCTTCACTAAAACAGACACTGGCGGAAAAAGAGGCGGAATTATCGGGTGTTGAAAAAAGTTTAGGGTCAATCGACCAACAACTTTCACGAACCAACCCTGTGATAGGCAAATTAGAAGACCAAATCATCGACATTCGTAGCGACCTAACCTTGTTACAAGCCAAATACACAAATAAACACAGTGCCGTACAAGCTAAAGTGCGAGAACTAGACAGACTTGAAAATGAACGAAAGAGTTTGCTCGAGGTAACCCAACCAACGATGAACAGCGACCAGCTTTGGGACATCGCGAGTAGTACCACACTGGACAAGCTTTCTAATACCCAACCTCTATTGGTCACTCAGCTACACAGTTTACAACTGGTTCGCTCTCGCTTTGAGTCTTTAACTGAAGAGACCAAAAGCCTTCGTACTATGATTTTCGAATTAGAACACAAAGCGAATAACTTTGGTGAGAATGCAAAAGAGATGTACCGCCTCAAAAGACAAGTTGACATTAAACGCCAATTATCTGATGAGCTAACAGAGCGTTATGAAATGGCTCAGCTAACGGGTTCGCTTGGCGTGTTCGAGCAGAATAAACGAGTTAAGATTATCGATTTGCCCTTTACACCAAGTGTCAAATCTAACATGCCGACTTTTATCTTTATTCTGGCTGGATTCGTTGCAGGTATCGGATTGGGTATTGGCTTAGCGGTGTTGTTCGAGCTGTTTGACTCTTCAGTTAAACGTAAAGACGAAATCGAAGCTATCTTAGGTGTCCCTGTGATAACGGTGATCCCTAAAATGAGCTAGTCAGCCTCAAAGGCATTTTTAACTTGCTAGCCTCGTAGTTTCTTAGCTTCTTAGCTTCTTAGTTTCTTAGTTTTGTAGCTTCCTAGCACTAAACGCCAACATTCGCTTGGCGTTTTGTTTGTCTAAAGCCTCAAGTTCTAACGCTATTTTCGATTAACCCAAGCCCTACGATCCAAATAGCTATTCATTGGTTTTTTGTTTTGATTCCCATTTTGAGAAACACAAACCGCCCTGCAAAGAAATCCCGTAAATAATTGAAAAATATAAACTATTTAATTGGCACAACTCCTGCAATCTCATTGTGTAGTTAAACGTTTTAATAAGTTACTTCAAGTGAAATGTCAGAAAGGCGAAACAAGAATTAGAAAGGCAGGGTCCAAATTATGAATACGCATTTAACAAAGCATGGCAAAAAGATCATACACGTTGTTCAGCACCTCGCTCCCGGCGGACTAGAAACCCTAACGTTAGATCTGCTGCGCCTTGCTAAACCAACAGACCAAGTGTTGATTGTCAGTTTAGAAGGGACAAAACAAGACTCGATCAACAACTGGCCAAAATTGAAGCAGTACCAAAATCAAATCGTCTTTTTGGATAAAGTACCAGGCTTACAACTCAATATCATAATCAAATTTATCAAAGCATTTAATGGGATTAGACCCGATGTGGTTCATACCCACCATATTGGCCCCCTACTTTATGCTGGCTATGCGGCTCGCGTGACCGGTGTTCCTACTCGTATTCATACTGAGCATGATGCTTGGCATTTGAACAATAACAAACGTCGTCGCTTACAAGCATTAGCGTTAAAGGCAGCTCAGCCTACATTGGTTGCAGATGCAACTCGTGTTTACAACCAATTACGTTGCGCCTTTTCGTACAAAAATATCATCACGATTAAAAACGGTGTGGATTGCGAGAAGTTCAAACCGATATCAAAAACAGACGCGAGAGCAAAGCACAACCTGCCAAACGACAAATACATCATCGGTTGTGCGGGGCGTTTAGAGCACGTGAAAGGTCAAGACCAGCTGATTAAGGCACTTGCTCTACTGCCATCAAACACGGTTGTCGCACTGGCTGGTAATGGTTCAAAACGCAATCAACTGGAACAACTCAGTAACCGCTTGAATCTCAGTGACCGTGTAATCTTTCTTGGCTTAGTGGATGACATGACCACCTTTTACGGCGCGTTGGATACCTTTTGCCTGCCTTCTCGTCATGAGGGGCTGCCACTTTCTACACTCGAAGCCCAAGCATGCAACATTCCAACTGTCGCGATGAACGTCGGTGCGGTTGATGAGACCTTATGTCCAGTAAGCGGCACCCTAGTAAAAAGTGGCAGCATTACGGGATTAGCCAGTGCGCTATTAGAAAAACAAAATGAACGCTTTTTTTCGCCTCGTCGTTACGTGCTCGACAACTTCGATATCATCAAAATGGTTTCGTCTTACAACGACATCTCAGAAGGAGCATACGCATGATCGATTGGTTACTTGCAGGACTTTGCTTATTTTCTGGTGCGCTGATTGTCTACCACCACGCCGCCTATCCACTGTTACTGCGTTGGTACGCGAAAAGCCATCCAGCGCGTAAAATCGAAGAGAGCCATCGTTGTTACAAAGATGAACAACAAGATTGCACACTACCCACTATTACCATTCTTGTTCCTGCGTTTAACGAAGAACAGTGGATCGCACATAAAATTCGTAACCTTGCTTCACTCGATTACCCCAAAAAGAAGCTGCAAGTCATTATCGCTTGTGATGGTTGTACTGATGACACGGTCGAAATTGCTCAAATGACAATCCAAGAAGCGATGTGCAGTGATGTTTATTTTGAGATACATGACCATCAATTAAACCGAGGTAAAGTCGCGGTTATCAATAAAGAAGTGACGAGCATAAACAGCGACATCACGGCGCTAAGTGATGTATCAGCCCTTATTTCTTTGGATGCATTACTTATTGCAGCTGCTCATTTTGAAAGTGACAAGGTTGGTGTGGTAAACGCAATGTACCAGCTTTGCCCAACCGGTAACGAAGGTGAAAACACCTATTGGCAGTATCAAACCGCGGTTAAAGAGTCAGAGGCTTCATTAGGTTCGAGCTTAGGTTCTCATGGCGCGTTCTACTTGTTCAGAACACACCTATTTGAACTACTGCCACTCAACACCATCAATGATGATTTCATTCTACCGATGCAAATCGTTAAACAAGGTTACCTTGCAGAATACGAAACCCAAATGGTGGCTTTAGAGCTAGAAGAATCAAATTTGGAAACCGACTTTAAAAGAAGACTTCGTATTTCAGCGGGAAACATGCAACAAGCGATTCGGTTGTTTGGCTTGTTCAGCCCCAAGTTCAAAGGCATCGCGTTTGCATTCTTCTCAGGAAAAGGACTTCGCCTTCTCACGCCATATTTAATGATTGTGTGCTTAGTGTGCTCAATCTTACTTAGCAACTACTTGGTATTTGAAGCACTGTTATGGGCTCAAATTGCCGTTTATACCACGGGCGTACTTGGCTGTATTTTGCCAAAGCGTCTAGTAAACAAACCTATTTCATTAATCTCTTATTTGATAGTTGGACACTATGCCAATTTCATTGGTGGCATTCGTTACCTAATCGGACTAGAAAACTCACCTTGGACACGAGCGAATCATTAAGGACTTATTATGATGAACATTGAACAGCTATCTACCCAAAACCTATACCAATACAAAATCTCACGTGCTAAACGTACTTTCGATTTCGTAAGCTCACTGATTGCTTTGATTTTGCTAGCGCCAGTATTTCCACTGATTGCGATGGCGATTGCACTCACTTCTCGTGGCCCTATTTTCTACCGTCAAATGCGTGTTGGTAAATCGACACCGGAGAAAATGGAAATCTTTGAAATCATGAAGTTCCGTAGTATGTACGAAGATGCAGAAACTCGCTCTGGTGCCGTTTGGGCTACCGCGAATGACCCACGAATCACGCCTGTTGGCCGCTTTTTGAGAAAGACACGTCTTGATGAACTGCCACAACTGATCAATGTATTGAAAGGTGAAATGTCTCTAATTGGCCCACGTCCTGAACGCCCTACTTTTTACACCAAACTAGAGAACGAAATTCCCTTCTTTGCTGACCGTACATATGGCGTAATGCCCGGTATTACTGGGCTAGCACAAGTAAATCAAGGTTATGACACCTGCATTGATGATGTACGTCGTAAAGTGGGTTTTGACCACAGTTATGCATTAAGTCTATGTTCTGTTAAGTCTTGGATTGCTGCTGATCTCGCCATCATTTCTAAAACAATCATAGTCATGGTCGATGGACGTGGGCAATAGGTGAGATGTGTTGGCGGGTAATTGAAGGATGTTATTTTTATAGTCTACTTTAGGATATTTAGTTCTTGGTTTTAGGTTCTTGGATAAAAAGTGGCGACCAAATTGTTTAACAATCGGTCGCCACTCTTAATTTATATTGGGGTGTTTATGCTTAAATTACTTAAATTAGTACCTAAAGCTTAAATTGACCAACAAGTTGGCTTAATTGACCACCAGCCTGTTTAAGTTCATCCACAGCAGCACTTGATGTTTCACTTGATATTAGCAGTGAACTTACAATGTCACGGATAGTCACCAAGTTACGGTTGATCTCTTCCGTTACAGAACTTTGCTCCGTTGCCGCAGTTGCGATATGGTCGGTCATTGCATTAATAGAAGCTACTGCAGTACTAACATCATTTAAGCCCGCAGAAATATCATTTGATGAAGTCACAACATCCTGACACGTGTTGCTACTTTCACCCATCGAAGATACCGCTTGCTCAACCAACTTATGAAGTTCATCAAGCATGGTCTTAATCTCTAACGTACTACCTTGAGTTCGACTTGCAAGATTACGCACTTCATCTGCCACTACAGCAAAGCCTCGGCCTTGTTCACCAGCTCGCGCGGCTTCGATCGCTGCGTTTAGTGCTAGTAAGTTAGTTTGCTCTGCAATCTCGCCAATAACCTGTAATACACCATCTATCTTTTTAGACTGGTCGTGGAGTGAATTCATGTGTTGACTTGTGGTCACCACATTCTGTTCTAAAGAGCCAATAGATTGCGTCGACTTTTGCACAAGGTTTTGAGCATTATGAGCGTCATTGTTAGCTTCATTCGTTGCACTAGCCACTTGATGAGCACTTTGTGCCACTTCGTTTGCTGTACTACTCATCTCTGTAACCGCTGTCACCACCTGCTCTGTCTCGTGGTTGTGCTCTTGAAGTTGATTACTTAGGTGAACCGTTTGGCTACTTATTTGGTCAGTGGCCGTCGTAACATTATTTGTAGCTTTCGAAACATCAGTAATAATATTGTGGAGCTTGCCGACAAACTGGTTAAATGCTTTACCTAATTGTCCAATTTCATCTGTACCCGACACATTAATTCGATGGGTAAGATCACCTTCACCATTTGCAATGTCGATAAAGGTATTAAGCATGTCTTTGATTGGAGCAATCATGCGTGAAGCGACATAAGACATGATCAGACAAGTTAGGGCTACTAATGCAAGCGCAGTAATGACAATGGTATAAATTTGCTGCTCCATACGCTCACTGGCTTCTTTACGGTAAACCTCTGTAGCCTTAGCAATATCATCAATATACAAACCCGTACCTAAGAACCAACCGGTTCCAGAAATAGGAGCAGCGTACGCAATTTTAGGTTGAGGGACAGACGATCCAGGCTTGTCGTAAATGTATTCAATGAAACCACCACCTCTTGTCGCCTGTTCATGTAGGCGAACCGTGATTTTGATGCCATTCGGGTCTTTTAAACCGCCGCCATCTTTACCTTCAAGTTGAGGCTTTAGACTGTGAACAATGTAGTGATCGTTTTCGTCGAACACAAAGAAGTATCCGCTGCCATTAGAAAAACGTGCTTCTTTTAACGCGAACCTAACCGCTTCTTGCGCTTCTTGACCTGTACCAAAACGTCGAACTACATCTTCAACTACAGATTGAGCGATAGTAGCTGCATCTTCAATATTGTTCTTACGTTCATCGGTTAAGACCGTTTGGTAGTCTTGAATTTCATATTCAAGAGCCGATAGTTGGGAGTTAATAACAATGACTAGAGTCACAATCGCAACCAACATCGCTGGTACAATTGCAGACAAAAGCATCTTCATTTTCATAGATAAATTATACATAAGTCGCCTCAAACATTTTGTTCGCGGCATATTACATCATGAATAACCTTAAATAAACGCCGTATTTATTGATTACATCTATGAGGTGAGTAACTCGAATCTATGCTCGATATGTTAACGACATAACTATGTATTATTTCTTTTTATTTGAACAAGCTATATTCCCTTCCACTACCCATACTAACAATTGAATCATAATAACCATCTGAATTATAAGCTCATTAAAATAGAGGTCCTTGTTCCCTTTCCATTGCTGTCATCTTTGTATTTAACTTTTTATGCAACCATAACCATTTTATGTTGTGAAGAGTTAGGGATTCTCTGGCACTAACAAAATGTAAGAGTAAGTAAGGGTACTCTTGACTGGTGGGTGACACTGCGATTGGAACACTTCACCACCTCGCCAAAGCTACTAAGTCACTCTTCATATATATTGAAAGATGGCGTGATAAATTGCCAAGTGGCCGCCAAGCTTCAAACCGCCAATACGACGATTGCGGTGTATAAAGCTTTATGTGGAGATTGGTAAGTAGCAGAATGATGAATTAGCACACGTTAACTGGCTAATAAGTTGACCAACAAGATACTCAGTGGCTAGGAACTAGACGCTTCGTTGCTGTCTGTATCTATGTTTTTGATCAGAGGACCAGCACACTCGACAAAATCACCGATATCGAAAGTCTCAGGCGCATCGGCTCCACCCGTCACCCCAAAACTGCCTTTCACCGTTGGATTCTTCTTAGTCTTATCTACGTCTAAAATGATCTCTACTTTATAAGTGTGACCGTCAGGAAGGAGTTTGGCACACTCTTCGAGTGTCGAAGCGTTAGCTCCCACGCTAAGACCGAATAAACACACCGCAAGTACACTATTTGTCATTTTCAACATCATAAAACCTCTCGAAGACTATAGAAACATCATACCAATAATCTGCAAATCTTCACGATAAACGTTGAGAAGTGAGTTCATAGTAACAAGGCCAACTAGCCCCAACCATGGGGAGCGCTTTCGCTATCATCGTACTCAGTATGACAAACCGAGCACTTGAAGTAGCTAATTTTAGATTCTGATTTATGTGAACCCAACAACACACCGAATACAATATTTAGAGTTCGCGACTTGAGGCTGTTCTTCTCTTGCTGTTTTAACTTCACTTCGGACGCGCTTAACCTGATGTGTGACGTTTTCTTATTGCAGTTTCCACATCGTAATACAGTGTCATTTTCTTGCATTGCCCTATTCCTTTAAGCACGTATATAGACAGTTTCGTTATAACCTAAGTTCGCTGACTGAATTAGGTTCCAAACCGACATTAATAAATAAACGCTTAGACTCAAAGCAAACTAAAGAACCGTCACGCCTTCAACTTCAATTACTGAGTTGACATTAGCGCGTTCGATTATCTTGAGTAACGTTGTCAGGATTAGCTCATTATCTCGAATTTCTGTTTCGCAAGAGAAACGCTCCTCTTGAACACCATCGCTCTTACCCAACATAAATTGAACCGAAACTTCCGTTGCGATATCTTTTGTCGTTCCGTAGTACGCTAACGTGATTTTTGGGTATCCGTTGTCGCCTTTTTTAACCTGCTTTGCGATGCGTTTTTTAGCTTTATCTAAATTCATACAACTTCCTTTTAAGGCTGAAACTAAAAATGAACAAACGTCTGGCATATCGTAGTTTTACTATAAAGCATTACCACATCCACTACATGATTTTATGGATGATAATCCTCTTTTTCTTACGTTAGTTTTTCCACAAGAAACACAAAATTTCAATGAGTGGATATTGTAAATAGACGTCAAGATAACCAGCGGAACCCAGACCAATAATTCTGACCCATTACCACCTGAGCTATAGATAAAACCAATCGAGAAGATACCAAAAACAACAGACTGCAAAGTCCACAATGTTTGTTTGTACTTCGCACCTTTGATAATAAAAAACGTAAAAAAGCCAATTGAGCTACTGATAAGCCCATAAACCGCAAAACCTATAAAGGCTTCTTGTTGATTCATAACTCTCCCTGTCAACCTCACGTTTATGGTCCGAGCAACGCTACTGCCCCAAAACCATATGACCTTAAACATTAGTCAAACTTTAAACGAAAAGTGCCAAGCCTCGTAAATCACTTTTGAGTTATCTGTTCGTTAGTAGCTTTCAAGGCCGTATTTAAACCGTCTGTATCCTTACAACCAATGTAAACATGCTTTCCATTGCTTAGGCTTAACTTCAGCGCTGAACCTATCGATACATTATATAACCAACCATCGCTCAACATGCGGATGCCAATACCTTGATAAGACCTAACCAAAGTCTCAAAGCAGAATAACCTTGTTCATGTTCTAAGCCTTGTTTATAAAGCACATCGAATCTACATTAGCTACTTGGTAATGCCTTGGCCCATTCGGATCGCAGAACAGCCAGAACTACGGTATCCCACCACCGTCCTTTGAAAAAACGATGCTCTCTAAAGTGCGCTTCTTTACGCATACCTAAAGACTTACAAAGCTTAATGGCAGGTAAATTCTTACTGATTGTCTCCGCATAAATGCGGTGTACACCCAATGTTGAAAAACCAAAATCAGCCAAAGCGAGAGCCGCTTCATTGCTTAACTTATGACCTTGATGCGATCTTGAAAACGCACACCCCATTGAAGCTTGCTGATTGTCTTCTAAACGCAAACAAACAGTACCAATGAACTGCCCTGTGCTCTTATATTCAACTGCGAGTTGATATGATTTCCTTGGTTCTTCAGACGCCTGGGCTATAAACAAGTTGGTTAACTCTATATATTTAATAGGGTCACAGTCACTTTCATCATAGAAACGCTGATATTTAGCATCTTGAGACATCGCCACGAAAGCATTTTCATCGCTAGGATTCATATCCCTAATAATCAGTCGCTTTGTCTCAATTTTAAACATCGAAAATTCCTTTTTCATCGTGAAGTAAAACCATAGTGCCCAATAATCCATATTGATCATGAATCTGACTCATCAAATCGCTAGTGTTCCCTCTAAGAGTTTACGTGACCCAACAGTCGAACAATTTGTTAGGTGATGGCTACGATAGCAGGCAATAAAGTAGTGGGAACAAACTAGCGATCAATAAGCTGTGCCCAACAGACGTACTCTCTAATTTTGTCACAATGGTTGATTGATCTGCTCCAGTTAGAC